>PDRU01000060.1 GCA_002748225.1 Spirochaetales bacterium
GGAGGGGGTGGGATTCGAACCCACGGCAGGTTGCCCCGCACCGGTTTTCAAGACCGGCCCCTTAAACCGCTCGGTCACCCCTCCTGTACCGGATATGCAAGTTAGCCGGAAATCGGGGTATTTGTCAATGAATCAGCCGGCTTTCGGGGCGTTTTCTTTCAGGATTACTCCGCAGAAGAAAAGATAACTTCATATATCCGGTCAAGGTCGTTCTGATTAAACCAGGATATTTCCATTTTTCCTTTGTTCATGTTCCCTTTCAGAGCCACACGGGTTCCAAGTTTTTCTATGAATTTCTGTTCCAGCGCTGCCATTTCCGGATCTGCCGGACGTGCTGAAACCGATGCCGCCGGACGGCTTCCGGAACCGCCTTTATGCCCGCGGTTCATTTCCGTGGCAGCCGTTTCGGCTTCCCTGACAGACAGGTTTCTGTTAACAATGTTATGAAACAACAGCTGCTGATCTGCCGGGTTGGTTACGGAAAGCAGGGCGCGGGCATGTCCCGGTGTCAGTTCCCCCTCTTCCATGGAGGCTTTTATGCTTTCGGGAAGTTTGAGCAAGCGCAGGCTGTTGGCTACTGTGGAACGGTTTTTTCCAACCTTGTCGGCCACCTCCTGCTGAGAAAGATTCAAGGCTTCCATTAAATTATAATAGGCCCTGGCCTCTTCCAGAGGAGAAAGGTCTTCCCTCTGAATATTTTCAACAAGCGCTATTTCCAGTTTCTGTTCCCGGGTAAAGTCGCGCACAATAACCGGAACTTCTTCCAGGCCGGCCTCTTTGGCAGCCCTCCAGCGGCGCTCTCCGGCTATTATAATAAAAGTACCGTCCGATTTCTTTTCAGCCAGTATGGGCTGAATAATGCCCTGCTGGCGAATGGATTCCGCCAGTTCCGAAAGAGCCGCGGGATCGAATTTGGTCCGGGGCTGTTCAGGATTAGGCTGAATCCGCGCCAGAGGAAGAGTCTGCACGCCTTCAATTCCTATAGAAGCTTCGGGCAGCGACATATCAATATCTTCACCCAGAAGCGCTTCTACTCCCTGTCCCAGAGCTTTTTTCCTAGCCACGTTTCATTACCTCCCGAGCCAGGGCCTCATAAGAGCGGGCTCCTATACAATTAGCATCGTACATATTTATGGGCACACCGTGACTCGGCGCTTCAGACAGCCGGATATTCCTCGGAATAACAGTTTTAAACAACAGTTCCGGATGCGCGCGGAAGGCGCCTTTTACCTGCTCTATCACTTCCTGTCCCAGCCGTGTGCGCGCGTCGTACATGGTAAACATAATACCGTCTATTTTGAGTTTGGGGTTTAATCCTTTCTGTATTCTTTTGATTGTCTGAAAAAGCATGTTCAGAAAACCTTCCAGCGCAAAAAATTCACACTGTAAAGGAACAATAACCGATTCCGCCGCGACAAATCCGTTCAATGTAAGAACCCCCAGAGACGGCGGACAGTCTATAAAAATAAAATCATAATTGCGGCGTATTTCTTCCAGAGCCTTTTTCAGATATTTTTCCCGGCCTTCAACATCTACCAGCTCAACGGTGGCCCCGGAAAGACGCAAATCTGACGGAATAATATCCAAATTTTTCTGCGGTGTTGAGCAGACCGCTTCTTTTGCGGCTGTACGGCCGATAAGAACATCGTAAATACCAACGGCTGTTTTTCTGATACCCACACTGCTGCTCAGATTTCCCTGCGGATCAAAATCAACCAGCAGAACTTTTTTTCCGGCAGCCGCGATATAGGCTCCAATATTCACCGCGGAGGTGGTTTTTCCCACCCCTCCCTTCTGGTTTGCAAATACAACGGTCTTACCCATGGGGCGATAATATCACCGCCGGCCCGCTTGACCAACCCGTTTGTCGGGTCTAATCTCAAAATATGAAAGAATTAGTTGAAACCGCAATTGAAAACATACGCCCGGCCCTGCAGGCTGACGGAGGAGATGTTGAATTTGTTTCCGTTGATGAAACCGGAAATGTTCTTGTCCGCCTTATGGGAGCATGCAACGGCTGCCCCATGGCCACAATGACCCTGAAACAGGGAATTGAAACATATTTAAAGAAAGTTGTTCCCGGCGTAACGTCTGTAGAACAGGAATAGGCTGTTTTTTTTCATTTTTTTCCTGTTTTTTCCTCTATCAGCAGATCCGGGTAACAAAAATATAGTTTCTTGTCGATAATTAAAAAAAATGTGGATTTACTGAAAAAATGGTATATCTATTATATTAGCCTTAATTATCCAGAGGTTGCAGATGGCTCTCGCAGACAGCAAACATAAGCAAAACATCAAACCTTCCCGGGAAATTTTACTGGATTTACCCAAGATTGAAGTTCACCGGCATCTTGAAGGAACCTATCCTATTGAGTCTCTTTTCCGCATGGCTCAAAAAAACAAACTTGATGTTCCTGGTAATCTGGATGATTTTAAACGCGAATTTCAATTTCCCAAAAACCATAAACCCGATTTCCTTCTTTTTTTAAGTAAATTCAAGAAATTCTGGTATAAAGACATAAACGATGTCGCCAGTATTGCCTACGATTCTGTAAAGTCGTTTAAAGAAGAAGCTCTTCATTATATTGAGCTTCGTTTTAATCCTCTGCACTTTACCGAACTTACCGGACTGGATCCCAAAGAAGTAACCCGCACTATTATTTCCTCTTCCAACTCTGCCGCGAAAGAAATCAACCTGGAAATTCGCTATCTGTTAACCTTTAACCGCCACATTCAAACCGCTCAGGAAATGATAAAAACCTACAAGGAACTTCTGGATGTTGATCTGAACGGTGTTGTGGGCATTGATCTGGCCGGGGATGAGTCGCACTTTCCGCCGGAGCTGTTTATAGAATTTTTTGACCTTATAAAAAAAGACGGACTTTTTGCCATAGATATCCACGCCGGAGAAGTTACCGATTCCCAAAATGTCTGGGTAGCCATTGATCAGCTGCATGCCGACCGTATAGGTCATGGAGTAGGTGTACGCAACGACAAGAAAATCCAGAAAGAAATAACCAGGCGGAATATTTTCCTGGCCCAGTGTATTACAAGCAACTACCAGACCGGCGCGTGGAAAAACGAAAAGACGCATCCCATGAAAAAACTGGTAAATGCCGGTGTTCCCGTTTCCATTGCTTCAGACGACCCCACAATTCAGGATTCTCTGTTAACCGATGATTATGAAAAAACTGTTAAATACTTCGGATGGACACTGAACGATTTAATTCAAAGCAACCAAGCCTCTGTTTCCGGATGCTTCCTTTCAGACAGGGAAAAAACCCGGTTAACTCAAAGCTACACAGCCGCCGTGAACTCTTTTTTAAAGAAACATAATTTATTGTAATGCGGCCGCGCACTTAACGGAAATTTAGATTATTATAAACACTTTATCCACAGGCGCGTTTTTCTATCTCTCTGCTATATAAACAATTAACAGACAGCAAAGATCCAGGTGGCGGCGTAAGTTGTTACACTGTAAGCATTTAAACAAGCCTGATTCTTCCGGTTTTACTTTTAGGGGTTTAAAGCCGAAAAAGAAGTGTGAACGATCTTTTTGTCCACATTTTTTCCACAACCGTAAGCGTTCAACGCTTTTCTTTTTTTGTGTGAAAAAAATTAATTTTATTATTGAAAAACCTTTACTGCTGTTAACGGTGTTTCTACTATTCGGGTGTAAGCAGCCTCACGGACCCGCAGAAGCTCAAACCATCAATATTGCGGAAATTCCCGGTGTAACAATTCCGGTTCATGGCGAAATACCCGTTTCAGAAATATCAGAGACGGCACAATATACGGGAACTATAACATGGTCTCCGGGGGATTCTCCTTTTAATAACCAAACTGTATATATAGCCTCCATTAATCTGACCGCAAAAAGCGGTTACACTCTTAACGGTGTTACACAGAACTTTTTTACTGTGGCAGGAGCAAATGTTGTCATAAATGATCCAGACTCCGGTTTAGTAACAGCATTCTTTCCAGAAACGAACACATATAACATTGGCGATACCGGTCCCAACAACTTTGGTATTGTCTTTTATGTAACAGACGGCGGAAAACACGGACTGGTTGCTGCGCCGGAGGATCTGAGTGAGTCTAAATTATGGATATACGGCGGACTTACACTAACAACAGCAAACGGCGGTACTTCAACTGAAATAGGAACAGGGCTGGCAAATACCAACGCCATTATAAATCAGTCAGGTCATTCCGGCAGTGCCGCGCAGCAATGCAAAGATTACACCGGCGGCGATTTTACCGACTGGTTTTTACCCTCTAAAGATGAATTGAACGCTATATGGGACAACCTTGTTAACGATGGTTCCGGTTCAAACAACGGCATTGGCAGCTTTGAAGAGGACTATTATTGGTCATCATCTGAGTACAGTGCTCTTTATGCGCACTGCCAATCTTTTACAGACGGCGGGCAGGATACGGCGTTTAAAAGCGGCGCATATTATGTCCGCCCCGTCAGGGCCTTTTAATACTTTTTCTTTTCAATTACAGGGGGCAAGGTTTGTTTCACGTGAAACATAAAAAATACACTTCCTTCACGGCAGCACCGGTCAGCGGTTTGCCGTCTGTTTTGAATCCTCTTCCCGGCCGCTAAAACCATTTTTCGCCTGGATTAGAAAGCCGTCCGGCCGGGCGGAAGCCATACCCTTTTTCAACAACATCCAAAACTTTCCGCGTCCCGCCGCTTATCTGCAGCAGGGGTTTCTCTCTCTTAACCTGCCGCCGGCAGCCGCAGCGCTTACCCCCCCGGCAGGTACGCCCAAATAACAACTAATACGCCCGGTGCTCCCGCGGTTCTTTTTTCCAAATTGTTTCACGTGAAACATAAAAAAGCCGCCGTTCCCATGAAACGGCGGCGTAAATCACTTAAAAAAACTTACTCGTTTTCAGAAACGTCAGGGGCCGTTTTGTCTTCACCCTCAGATGCAGTTTCCTCTCCGTTTCCGGTATCCGCGTCCGATTCATCTTCTTTGGGCTGACGGGCAATTCCTATAACCGAATCATTACCGTTCATATTCAAAATGCGGACCCCGAAAGCACTGCGGCCCATTTGAGAAACCTGATCAACAGCAAACCTCAGAGCCTTGCCCTGACTGGTAATACCAATACAGCTGTCATCTGAATGAACCGGTAATGCGGCAACAAGAGCTCCTGTCCGTTGGTTTACTCCGTAAGCCCGCTGTCCTCCGGTTCCCCGGCCGTGCGGCGAAAACTCATCATAATCAGTCCGTTTGCCATAACCTTTTTCTGAAACCAGAAGCATTTTTTCTTCTTCACGAACCGGACATACGCCAATCAGTTCATCGTTATCTGCAAGACGGATTCCCCTTACACCCCGGGAGTTCCTTCCCATTCGCCGCACGCTGGTCTCCGGGAAGCGCAGTCCTTTTCCGTTACGGGTAACCAGAAAAACATCTTCGTCTCCATTTACCAGGGTGGCCGAAACAAGCCGGTCGCCTTCATCCAGATTCAGAGCAATAATGCCCCGGGTCCGGGCATTGCGGAAATCATAGGTAGCAACTCTTTTAACAACACCCTGCCTTGTAGCCATGAACAAAGATGTTATTTCATCGAATTCCTGCAGCGGCACCATGGCCGTAATATCTTCTTCCGGAGCAAATTCAAAAATGGTCCGCAGGTGTTTTCCCCGGCTGGTACGGGAACCTTCCGGTATTTCAAAAACCTTTATCCAGTAGGCTTTACCTTCAGAGGTAACAAACAGTATGTAACTGTGGGTTGAAGCCAGGAAAACGTGTTCTATAAAATCATCTTCCTTAAGATCGCTGGTACGGGCGCCTTTTCCGCCGCGGCCCTGCTGTTTATACAAAGACGCGGAAATCCGTTTAATAAATCCCCGGTTGGAAATAACAACAACCATGTCTTCTTCGGCTATTAAATCTTCTATATTTACCTGAATAACCTCTTCCGGATTAATTTCGGTTGCTCTTGGTTTTCCAAACTTCTGGGACAGTTCCAGCGTTTCTTCTTTTATTACCCCGAGAATTTTTTCCTCGTGTGCCAGAAGATCTTCCAGATACGCTATTGTTACCCTTATTTCTTCCAGTTCATCCAGAATTTTCTGTGTTTCCAGGCTGGTCAGCTTCTGAAGCCGCAGATCCAGAATGGCCTGAGCCTGTTTTTCAGAAAGGTCAAAACGGGTCATCAGGTTTGTCCGGGCCAGAGCAACTGTTTTTGATTTCTTGATGATTTCCACTACTTCATCAATATTTTCCAGTGCTATTTTTAATCCAATCAGAATGTGTTCTCTTTCCCGGGCTCTCTTCAGTTCAAATTCACTGCGCCGTCGGACAACATTCTGGCGGTGCCGTACAAATTCACTTATCAGATCTTTCAGATTCAGCAGTTTCGGACGGCCGTCCACCAGAGCCAGGTTATTCACACTGAAATTCACCTGCAGCTGTGTATGGGTAAATAAATGATTCAGAACAACTTTCGGACTGGCTCCGCGTTTGAGTTCAACAACAACACGCATACCGTCCCGGTCCGACTCATCCCGCAGATCTGAAATGCCGTCAATTTTTTTATCCCGGACCAGTTCTGCTATACGGATAATCAGCGACGCTTTGTTAACCTGATAAGGAAGTTCTGTAATTATTATGGCTTCCTTGTCCGCGCTGACTTCTTCCAGATAATACCTGGAACGGATAACAACCTTGCCTCTTCCGGTATGAGCCGCCAGCTTATAACCCATTTTTCCATAAATAACTCCCGC
>PDRU01000061.1 GCA_002748225.1 Spirochaetales bacterium
CTGGTAACAGGTGCCGACTGCAACAGGGCCGTGGAAGAAATTAAACGGAGCGGGGTGGAGCATTCCCTGCATCTGAACCTTTCCGAAGGAACTCCCCTCAGCCCGGCAGAGAGTGTTCCTCTGCTGGTTAACCGTAATGGAGAGTTTGCTCATTCCTATCCGGTTTTATGGCTGAAAGCGGTACTGAGGAAAAAATTCAGGGAACAGCTGAAAATGGAAATGGATGCACAGATTTCCCGTTACCGGGAGCTGTTTCCAGCAATAGAGGGGATGTGGCTGGACAGTCATCAGTATTTTCATTTAATTCCTCCGGTCTGGGATATTCTGATGGATTTTTTCCGGGATGGTATGCCCATTAGCGGTGTAAGAGTGGTGAACGAACCGCTGCTGTTTCTTAAAAGCGATTGGCGCTATTCCCTGCGGTACTGTTTTTCTTTAAATATGATAAAATGGTTCTGGCTCAGGCTGCTCTCGTTCCGTGCTGTTAAAAAACTGGAAAAGCTAAAACAGACGGGGAGGAGTCCGGACTACAACAGAGCGTTCTGCGGCATGCTGTATTCCGGCAATATGCGCCGGGAGCTGCTGACATTACTGGCCCGCAGGTGTACGGGGAAACCGCAGTACACGGCGGAGGTTCTTTTTCATCCCGGAGGCGCTTCACCGGATGAAATTGATATATGGAAGAACCAGCCTTCTTACGGTAAATTTTACTTGTCTCCATTTCGCAGGCAGGAGCTGGAAGAACTGTTAAAACAGGAGGCAGCGTTACCGCCGGAACGGCCTGAGCGTTAACGGACGTGTTATCCGTCCGGCTGTGGCTGACTGCGGGCCTTTTCAGCTGATTTTTATTGCGGTCAAATCCTATCATCTGGAAGAGGCCGTGAAACTGCTGGAGCCCTGTGTGGGAGAGCAGACCTTTCTGATGAGTCTGCTCAACGGTATCGGCAGTGAAGATCTGCTCGGCAGAAAATTCGGGCATGAGCGGGTGGTGCCGGCCATGATACTGGGTATTGATGCCCAGAGGAATGAAACCGGTGTCCGCTACACCAATAAGGGTGTTATTCATTACGGAGTTAATCCCGAATCTCCTTCTCAGAATCTGGAAGAACTGGATGAATGGCTCTCTTCTTCAGGACTGGCCTGCAGCAAAAGCGATGATATTACGCGCAGTCTGTGGCAGAAATTCATGATCAATGTCGGTGCTAATCAGGCTTCGGCCCTGTATGGGGTTACCTATAAAGGTCTGCAGAAAGATCCGGAAGTACGCAAACTGATGTTTGCGGCAATGGAAGAAGTTGTTGCTCTTTCCAGGCTGGAGAAAACAGGTCTTACAGAAAAAGACATAGAGCACTGGGATACCGTTCTTGAGACAATGGACCCCGATGGAAAAACCTCCATGGCTCAGGATCTTGCCGCGGGAAGGACAATGGAAGTGGATATTTTTGCAGAGACCGTTGTCCGTCTGGCTGCAAAACACAGTCTGGATGTTCCGGTTAACCGGATGCTGCTGGAAAAGCTGGGCGGGTAACGGTTTAGGTTTCTTCCAGCGATGTTTCTTCCAGAGTCAGGCCCAGTTCCCGGCGGCGGGTATCGGCCAGCTGTGCCACTTCTTCGGCAAAGGCCGGATAGCTCTGAAGGATGTTGTCAAAGGTTTCCTTGTCCAGCATGTAGAGGTCGCAGTAAACCTTGGCCTTGACAGTTGCTGTACGCGGAGTGGAGAGCAGCAGGGCCATCTCTCCGAAGAATTGACCGGCGGTAAGGGTTGCATAGGTAATACTGCCGGACTGATTGGTAACATCTACTATTCCCCGGCTGATAAAGTACATTTCGTAGCTGATTTCCCCGTAAGAGACAATGTTGTCGCCGGGGGTGTAAATGACCGGTTTCAGGTTTAGAATAATGTCCCGTATCAGAGTTTTGTCGGCGTTTTTGAAAATGGGAACTTTTTCAATAATATCCTGATTCAGAAAGAAGGCCACCTGCATTTTCAGGGATGTGGGCAGATCCTTGAGAAGTTCCGATTCTTCATATCCGCGCCGGCTTTGCCACAGGTAGTCATAATAATCGTTAATGCGGTGCTGCAGATCCACAGGAATATTTCTGTATTTGAGAAAGGTGTCGATGGTTTCTACTTTTTCCCTGAACTGGCTTTTGGCAACATCAATATTCGCAATGATATTGGCAATATTACCAATTATAAAACCATAAATGGCCGCGCCCATAAGCATGACAACAATAACATAAAAATACTGAACCGGTTCCGAGGGGGTAATATCTCCGTATCCAATGGTGGTAAGGGTTGTTACGGTCCAGTAAAAAGCTTTCAGGTAAACTTCGCCGTTGGATACCTCCGGATTATTCTGGTATTCCCCCGGACCCCCGATAAGAATCCATCCGCAGGATATCAGATGCGCCGCGACAAGAATCCAGAAAATAAGAAGGAAAAGACGCATAAACGCCGGATTCAGAAATTTCAGTTTCCGGGCACGGTTTAAGGTTTTTGTTGAACCGAAGAGTTTGAAAAGTCTGGTCAGCCGGGAAAAGCGCAGAACTCTGTTCAGAGACGCGTAGCGGATGGATCTGAAAAACCAGGTAAAGGGAATGGTGGCAATTAAATCCGGAAGAAACCACTTCTTCAGATAGTTGCGGGCAATTGTCCGGCGGTCAGTTATCCGTTCGTGGCGGATTATGAGAGCTGTGTTGAACTGTATAAAAATATCAGCGGCGAAGGTAATGGTTACAAGAATATCAAAGGCCAGAAGGGCGGGGCCGAGATAAAGGTTAAACACCACAATCAGCGGAGCTGTAATACTGACAGCTACGGTAATAACAAGAGTGTAGAGTTCCCAGAGTATTTTGAAACGGCTGTCGGGCTGAATTAGTTTTGTCTTCATTTTACGCCTTTTTTCAATCATCGGTAGGGCCGGGGAATAAATAAAGACGGCCGCTGAAAGGCCGGTGTTTTTTTGCATGGGCGATTTTTCTTGACGGCGCGGCGGAATTGTACTATAACAATATTGTATTAGAACATTGATACAATAGGAGGGCCGAGGTGCCCGCACAGAAATTAACGGAAGAACTGGAATTTGCCCTGGACCTTTCCAGCGGTGTGCCGTATTACCGGCAGATTATTAAACAGGTGGAAATGGCCATAGTGGACGGCCGGCTGAGCAAAGGAACCCGGCTGCCCACGGTGCGGAGTCTGGCGGTGAGTCTTCAGGTGAATCCCAATACGGTGGTTCGCGCCTACAACGAACTGGAGATACGGGGCATTGTGAACACCCAGCAGGGAAGCGGAACCTTTATCAGCGGTAAAACAATTGAGCTGAATGAGCAGGAGAGGGACGATGTACTTAAAAACCTGCTGGATTCCTTTCTGGCAAATGCTTCGTCCTACGGTTTTTCCATTGATGAAATTACACGGAGTTTGATGCGGCGCAAGGGGGAGCTGAAATTATGATGGATGTATTTTTTGGTAAAGACAGGGAGGCCTTCGGGGAGGTTCCATCTGCCGTGAGTTCCCGAAAAAGCGGCCGAAAGAACGTGTTTGGTTTTCCGGAGCGCCGCCGCGCTTCCGGGTATGCCGCTGTAAAGCGCGGGCATTTCCGTTTTAATACCATTTCCGTGCTGACGGTTCTTCTGTTTCTGATACTGGGGCTGTTTGTTCAGGAAATGGTTTTCCGGGATGCCGGCTCTGTGTTCAGTGTGTACATGATTGCCGGGGCTCTGATGGCCGCGGCCCTGCTGGCCCTGCTGACCTGGTGGCCGGTTGTGCTGGCTGTAACGGCGGCGTTCTGGGCGGTGCCGATGGCTTTGGGAGAACTGCAGGCTGCGGTGTCTCTGGCTCTGACTCTGGGTTTCCTTCTGGCTCCCGGCTTTGAAGTTGTTGCCCAGTGGGACAAGGTTGTGGTACTGCGCCTGGGGCATTTTCACCGGGTAAAGGGGCCGGGGCTGATTTTTCTGCTTCCTCTGATTGATACCGTTGCCGGTTATGTGGATACCCGGATCCGCGCAAGCGATTTCTCCGCGGAGAAGAGCATTACCCTTGATACGGTTCCGGTGCATATTGACGCCCTGGCTTTCTGGATGATCTGGGACGCGCAGAAGGCCGTTATGGAGGTTCAGGATTTTGAACAGGCCGTGGTACTCAGTGCTCAGACGGCCCTGCG
>PDRU01000062.1 GCA_002748225.1 Spirochaetales bacterium
TCTTCTTTGAAACTTCGGGAGTTCCCACCCGCCACCAGCTTCCATATCCGCCGGACATGGAATCAAAATCCACTTTTATATCAATAAGGGTGGAAACAGGGCTTTCTTTAGCCTCCTTAACGGCTGTTTTTAATTCCTCTGCATTATGCACCCTCCAAACCCGGCAGCCGTAGCCTTCAGCAATTTTGGCATAGTCGACAGGAATGAGCTTTCCGCCCTCATCCAGACGGCCGGTTTCCTCATTTCTATACTTCAGTTCACATCCGAACTTCGGAATCCCCTGGCTCCTCTGTAGATTATCAATACAGCCGAAACCGTTATTATCAAAAAGCATAACATTAATTTTACAGTTTTCCTGAATACTGGTAAGAAGCTCCGAATGAAGCATAACAAAGCTGCCGTCGCCCGCCATGGAGTAAACTTCCCTGTCGGGACAGGCCATTTTTACACCCAAAGCTCCTGACACTTCATATCCCATACAGGAAAAACCGTACTCCATGTGATAGGTATTCACAATGCGGGGACGCCAGACTCTCTGCATATCTCCGGGAAGACTGCCGGAAGCTCCAACAACTATGGCATTCTTGTCAAAAAGCTCTTCATTCATAAGGCCCAGCGCGTTGAGCTGGGAATATCCTCCGCCGGGTCCTGTTTTTCTGTCAAAATACAGGCGGCTGACTTCTCTGTCCCAGTCAGCCCTGGCTTTGGCAATTTCATTTGTATAACTGCTCTTCCAGCTCCGCTCTTTCAAAAGAGGACGAAGGCTTTCCAAAGCGGATTTCACATCGCACAAGAAGGGGTAAGCATCCATTTTATACGCGTCAAAGCTGTTAACATTCAATGAAAGCACCTTGACTGCCGGATTCTGAAAAAGCCATTTACTGCTTGTGGTAAAGTCCGAAAGACGGGTTCCTGCTGCAATAATAAGATCCGCTTTTGCGGCAATGGTATTGGCGGCCGAACCGCCGGTAACGCCTATTCCTCCAAGGTTCATGGAATGGTCCCAAACCACCGCGCTCTTTCCGGCCTGAGTTTCACCGAAAGGAATCTGAAATTCCTCACAGAAAGAAGCCAGAGTTTCACCGGCTTCAGAATAACGGACACCCCCTCCGCAGATCAGAACGGGTTTCCGGCTTTCGGCAATTATGGAGGCGGCCCTTTCCGCGGCGCCCGCATTTAAATCACGGCGCTCTATATAATGAACTCGTTTACGGAAGAAATCTGCCGGATAATCCCAGGCTTCAGCCTGTACATCCTGAGGCAGAGCCAGACAAACCGCCCCGGTTTCTGCCGGATCAGTTAAAACACGCATGGCGTGAAGCACCGCTGTCATAAGCTGCTCAGGGCGGACAATCCGGTCCCAGTAACGGCAGACCGCGCGGAAAGCGTCGTTACTGCTGGCCGTGTAATCGCCGAACTGCTCCATCTGCTGAAGAACAGGATCCGGCTGGCGGCAGGCAAAGGAATCTCCGGGAAGAAGCAGCACCGGTATTCTGTTAACCGAAGCTAACCCGGCAGCCGTTACCATGTTCAAGGCGCCCGGTCCTATCGACGATGTAACAGCCATTATCTTCCGGCGGTTGTTCTGCTTGGCATAGGCAATAGCGGCATGCGCCATTCCCTGCTCGTTATGTCCCTGATAGAATTTGAGCGAATGATTTTTTTCCTCAAGAGCTTCACCCAGCCCCACAACACAACCGTGCCCGAAAATTCCAAACACTCCATTTACAAATTTTTCTTCCCTGCCGTCAAAACAGATGTATTGATTATCAAGAAAGCGCACAAGAGCCTGGCTCATGGTCATACGGACAGTGTTCATTTTGTTTTGCCTCCATGTTTTCTTTCCGGCCAGATTTCCACATTCTTATCATTGAGCCATTCATGCTCCGCGGTAAAATACCGGGTAGTGGGCAGCCAGCGGTCGTCCCTCAGATGCGGGATCATCCATATATAGTACATGGCATAACCGGCTCCAGCCACCTGCGAGTGACTCTTCCCTCCCTGAATAAGGCATGTGTCGCCGTTTTTTACCTGAAACACATCTTCATTTAAGAACGAAGCGCCGAAACCTTTTTCAGGGAAAAACCGGTAATGGTAAATTTCCGGCTGCGGATGGGTATGCGGAGGATAACTGGACCAGCGGCCTGGATGGTTAATAACCTCTCCCATAACCATATTGGAATGAGGGTTGATTTCACCGTCAAATACAGTTCTTACCGTTCTTTTGGCTGCATCGTGCATAATTCCGCTTCCAAAAATATCGCTGCGCACATCTTCCGGACGGTAAAGTTTGGACGGAAAATCTTTGGGATTTGTCTTTTTCTCCACAGCAATTTCAGAATCAGCCAGTGCTGTAATTGTAACTTTGCAGCCTTTCGGAACATGAAGAACAGCCGGACTCTCTTCAAAACAGGATAGACGCTTCACCTCGGCAGACTTACCATCCCATTCAAAACGCAGTTCACCTTTAATTAAAAGCCAGGCCCGTTCTTTCTGTTCATCATTATCTTTCCACTCCTCCCGGGCGGAAAGATTCAATATACCGAAATCCAGCAGCATTCCCTGAGGGCCGTCTTCTTCGGTGATTACTGTATATCCTGTTTCCTGAATATTATTCTTTACAATCACAACAGTCTCCTTTTAAAACACTTATTTATCAGAATGTCTGACATTTTACAACAAGAATGCTGAATAGAACAGACAGAAAGGGAAATTCCCCAGCCTTATACAGCCGGCATTACTAATCCTTAACAAAAAGAATTATCCGGAGTATAAACAATCAATATGAAAAAATTGTCTAAAACTGCCAGCCTTTTATTAGTGCTTTTTACCTATCTGGCCGCGTTTACTGCCTGTTTTTTTTCTTATGATTTTTTTCTGCAGCTGACAGGAGGGGTTATCCCCGCCTTCTTTCTTCTGGATATTTTAGCAACACTTATAGTCTGGGCTGCCGGACTTCTTGTTAAGAATGCCAGCCTTTACGACCCTTACTGGAGCCTTACTCCCATTGCTGCTGCACTTTTCTTTACCATGAAGGCGGCTTATTTCAATGTTCTGACTGTGCTGTATATCAGCGTGTTTGCCGTTTGGGGAATACGGCTGACTCTCAACTGGATAAGAGACTGGCCGGGGCTTTCACATCAGGACTGGCGTTATACAATGCTCAGGGAAAAGAATCCCAAAATATATTTTATAACCAACCTCTTCGGCATAAATCTAATCCCCACCCTGGTTGTATTTGCTGCATTAATGCCCTTTTTTGCGGCCGTGCAGAAAGCAGAAAACATAAACGGGCTCACTGCTGCCGGAGCGCTTATCTGCGTGCTGGCCGCGCTTCTGCAGTTTATAGCTGATGAACAGATGAGAAAGTTCCGCAAGGGAAACAATAAGGGCAAAAACATGGACAGTGGCTTGTGGAAGTATTCAAGACATCCCAACTATTTCGGAGAAATTTCGTTTTGGTGGGGCATATATATAATGCAGCTCAGCGTGTTGCCGGGCTACTGGTTTTTGATTGCAGGCCCCCTGCTTATGACACTGCTGTTTGTCTTTATAAGCATACCCATGATGAAAAACAAACTCCTGAACTCCAAAGAAGGCTATAAGGAATATAGCTGTCTTCATTTGTTTCCATAATATCGGCCATGTAGTGCCACCACCTCTGTACTACAGGATTACTCCCAAGATTTTGGGAGCCCTGCCCGTCTGAAATTTTCTGGCAGGCAAAAAGGGTGTTTGTTTCTTCATCCAGAAAAATGGAATAATCAGAAACTCCTGTTTCTTTTATAATCTTTTCCAATTCGGGCCAGATATTATCATGACGTTTTTTGTATTCCTGCGCGCAACCGGATTTCAGTTTCATTTTAAAGCCGATACGTTCCATTAGGATCTCCCAACACAGACAGTCCCGGGAATACCCGGAACTGTCCGTCATTGTCATGCTACAGCCAGAGTAGAAAACCGGCTCTGACTGCATTATCTGTTAATAACTGCTATTTCATTGTTGCGGCATTGCGGCCCGCAATTCTGCCGAATACAACAGTATCGACAACAGCATTTCCGCCAATACGGTTAGAACCGTGAATTCCTCCGGTTACTTCTCCGGCAGCAAACAATCCGGGAATGGCAGAACCATCGGTAGCCAGGACATGACATCCTGTATCAATTTTCACTCCGCCCATGGTGTGATGAACGGAAGGTTTACGCGGATAAGCATACCAGGGACCGGTCACCAATGGTTTTTCTGCTTTAACAACACGGCCGAACTCATCTGAGCCTGCAGCTACTCCGGCATTG
>PDRU01000063.1 GCA_002748225.1 Spirochaetales bacterium
CAACACTCCTGATTACGCTATTATGGCGGGAACTCCAGCCAGACAGATTGGCACGATAGATAAAAAGACCGGTGAATATATCTGGTTGGAGTAAAATGCAGCCGGCCTGTCAGCGGGGTGTTTCCGGGGTGCCGCTGGACTGACTTCTGCGTGCAGACTCCGGGTGGTTGCAGCCGCCTGTTTCCGGGCTGCCGCCGGTCTTTTAGTAGCCTGCCGCCGGGCTGCCGCCGGCCTGCCTTTGCCCTGCGCGCGGCTTTTCAGTGAGGTGTTGCTGGGCTGTCGGTAGCCTGCCGCCGGGGTGCTGCCGGCCTGTTGCCGCGGCCTGTTTCGGGAATACGGCCGGGGTGAGCGCGACCTGCCGCCGGGGTGCCGCCGGGTTGCCGCGGCCTGTCAGCGGCTTGCTTCTCTCCGGCCTGCCTTCGCCTTGCGCGCGGCTGCATTCCGTTTAAGCCTCTTTTATTAAGCCCGTACAGCATGTCCGCCGCCGCGGACAGGAAGATTTATATTTTCATATATTTTCTTTGCTTGTTTTAGAGTGAATTTATGGTTAAAATGGCATCCTGAAGCAGGGAGGTTCCGATGCTTTTTTCTGAAATATGCAACAGTCTTGATTGCCGGGTCTATTACAAGGCTCCTCAATTTGAAGATGTTACTGTTCAAAATATTATGCTGGTGAATTCGAAGGTACCGGGAGAAAAAATGATTTCTCTCGCGGAAGACCTGGATATATCTCTTATGTCTACAAGTCTGTCTATGTTTGACTCATGCGTAGCGCTCCATCAGCTTATGAACAAAAATGACTGATATTACAGCAATGCCTGAGCCGCCTTCGACTCTGGATTCCCGCACTATACCAACAGCTCTCACGGAAGTTGTCTTTAATCTTAAAATTAAAGATGTCATGTCGGTTAATCTGGTAACCGCCAGTAAAACGGAGACATTGAGAACCATTCAGCTCCGCATGAAGGAAAAGCACATTACCGGTGTTCCTGTTGTTGACGGCAAGCGGCTTCTGGGGCTTGTGAGTATGCATGATATCCTTACAGCTTTTGACAGCGGTACCATAGATGAACCGGCGGAAAACTATATGAGCCGGGACATTAAGGTTCTGGAAGATGCCATGCCGCTTTCTTTTGCCATTAACTATTTTAACAAGTTCGGTTTTGGACGGTTTCCTGTTTTGAATAAAAAGCGGGAACTGGCCGGTATTATTACTATGCGCGATATCAACACTACCTTGCTCAGGGAAGTGAACCGTGTTGTGGAGCAGCTGGAGGACGAACTTCAGAAAAGTGCGCAAAATGATACAGGAGTGGAATCGCTTCAGCACTATGTTGTCTGCCACGATTTTGAGAATGCGGGAAAAGCTTCTACTGAAATAAAAAAATGCCTTAAAACGCATGGGCTGGACGCAAAGCTTATCCGCCGGGTGGCTGTTGCCGCTTATGAAATGGAAATGAATCTGGTGGTGCATTCTTCCGGGGGAAAAATGATTTTCAACATGGACGAGAAAAGCATTGTTCTTATTACCGTGGATACCGGCCCTGGAATACCTGATACAGAAAAAGCTCTGGAAGTGGGTTTTACAACAGCTAACGACTGGATCCGTTCCCTTGGCTTTGGAGCTGGTATGGGACTGCCGAATATTAAAAGAGTATCGGATAAATTCTTTATTTCATCAAAGGCGGGCGAAGGAACAACAGTTAAAGCCGTGTTTTTCCTTCAGCAATAGATTCATATAGAGGAGAACAATTTCATGGCAAAGGAACTGGTTTACGATTTTCGCATTAAAACTTTGGGGCCCTGCAAGGTTCCTTCCCCAAAACCCTATTCGACCCAGCTGGGAGATTCCATTGCGAATTACACCCGGGACGATCAGTATATTCTGCGCTCCAACACCGCCGGTGTGGGCGGCTGCGGCTCATCATACGATCCTGCCTGGATGCTGGAAGAAGCCGGCCCCCGGCAGAAAATCTATTTTTCTCCCAATCATGTGAACGCGGCTGTTGTTACCTGCGGAGGTTTGTGCCCTGGACTGAACGATGTGGTCCGGGCCATTACCCGTACGCTCTGGTATTTTTACGGTGTGGAGCGTATTAACGGCATACGTTACGGTTACCGGGGATTCCGTCCCGAGTTTCATTATACGCCCATGGCTCTGAATCCCGATGTGGTGGATGACATTCATCATCTGGGCGGCAGCCTTCTGGGCTCTTCCCGCGGTTACGGCGATGTGGAGCCCATAGTTGATGCCCTGGAAAGAATGAACATTAACATGCTTTTTACTATCGGCGGCGACGGTACCCAGCGGGGAAGTCTGGAGATATCCGAAGAAATTGAAAAGCGCGGACTGAAAATTGCCTGTGTGGGCATTCCCAAAACCATTGATAACGATGTCATGTTTGTGCACAAGTCGTTTGGTTTTGACACGGCTGTTTCCAAGGCTGTTGAGGCCGTGGATGCGGCTCATATAGAGGCCAAGAGCGCGCCGGACGGTATTGGAATAGTTAAGGTTATGGGACGCGATTCAGGTTTTATAGCCGCCCATACCACTCTTTCGACAAGTGAGGTGAATTTCTGCCTTATTCCGGAAATTCCTTTTACTCTGGACGGTGAAAACGGTTTGATGCGGAGTCTTGAAAAACGGCTGGACAAGCGGGGGCACGCGGTTATTCTGGTGGCTGAAGGTGCCGGTCAGGAACTTCTTAAAACCGGAAAGGATTCAAAAGATGCCTCGGGCAACAAATCTCTGGGGGATATAGGTATTTTTCTGCGTGATTCAATCCGCGACTACCTGATTTCCCAAGGGCGCGAGGCGAATATTAAATACATTGACCCCAGCTACATTATCCGGGCATCGGCTGCTTCTCCGGCCGATTCCCACTACTGCGCCCGTCTGGGGGCCAACGCGGTTCATGCTGCCATGAGCGGCCGCACCGGCTGCATTATAGGACAGTGGAACAACGCGCTGGTACATGTTCCCATTCCCATGGCAACTTTCAAGCGTAAGCAGGTGGATAATGAAGGGCCTATCTGGCGGGATGTTCTGGAATCTACCAGACAGCCCATTTCCATGGTGGGCGACTGACAGAGGCCTATTCTTCCTGAAACAGTTCCAGCACTTCTTCTGCGCTCTGGGCACTCAGCAGCAGGCGGCAGAAGGCTTTGGAGCGTGTAACTCTGGCAATTTCCGAGAGCACCTCTATATGAGCGCCGGCCTTGTCTGAGGGGGCAAGAATCATAAAAAATAAAGAAGAGGGACGGCCGTCCAGAGCGTCAAAATCAATACCGCCGGGAGCCACGCCAATGCACAGAACCTGTCCGTTAACGGCTTCGGTACGGGCATGAGGTATGGCAATGCCTTCGCCCAGTCCTGTACTCTGCTGCAGCTCTCTTTCCATAACGGCTTTGAGCACTTCATTCCGGTCCTTCAGCATGCCTGCGGCATCAATAACATCCACCAGTTCTTCCAGCGCCTTGTCTTTGCTTACTGATTCCATGGGAACCTTGATCAGCTCTTTGTTAAGTAATTCCATTAAGCCCATGTCTTTCTCCTTTACTGAAGGGATTCAAAAATGTCCCAGATATTATCATCTTTGTCGTTAACAACCACTACCGGACAGGGGGAACTTCTCAGCGCCCGGTCGGTTTCGTTAAAGAACTCATCGCGCCGGCTGCGTACCTGGGAAATACCGCCCAGTACCAAAAGGTCGTAGCGGCCTTCTTTCAGGACGCTTTTTATTTCCCGGTGTACAGTGCCGGATTTGCTGAGCAGTTCCACCGGCAGGTGTTTTTCTTCTCCCATGCGTTTGACATGGGCCAGATAGCGTTCGGCGTCTTTTTCAATGTCATGGCGGTATTCGTCTTCTTCGGTTTGAAGAAATATGCGCGCGTTAACCAAATCGTCCAGGGCCCGGGTGTTAACCACGTACAGGGCGGAGAGCGCGGCTCCGGTTGTTTTGGCCAGGGCTATGGCGTACATGGCCGCGGTAATGGATGCTTCCGAACCGTCTATGTAGACCAGTATCTTTGTTATGGGACCGTTCACGTTTCCT
>PDRU01000058.1 GCA_002748225.1 Spirochaetales bacterium
TGGAACCCTGTAGAGCTTCTGGCGGGTGTGGATTACAACACCGTTGTACGGCTGGCGGAAAATTCTGAATTATTTCCAGGGGTCAGCTGGTCAAGCAAGCCTTACCGCTGGTACAACAATACCGGTTCCATTTCTCATATTCTTGGTTACGTGGGGAATATAACAACTGAAGAACTCCAGGTTCTCTACAACGAAGGATACGCAAACACAGCCAGTCTGGGCAAAACAGGGGCCGAAAAAACCTTTGACACTGTTCTCCGGGGAGAAGACGGCCGTATATACCGCACTGTCGATGTTAAGGGGCGTAATCAGGGAAAAGAAGATATTACGCCGCCCAAAAACGGTCTTGATGTTGTTCTGACCATTGACAGGCATATTCAGGAACTGGCTGAAAAAGCTTTGGGCCCCCGTAAGGGGGGAATGGTTGTTCTCCGTCCGGCCACTGGTGAAATTCTTGCTCTGGTTTCATATCCCTCATTCAATCCCAACGCTTTTAGGGAAGACGGTCCCGGGAATTTCAACCGTTTGAGCCTGAATGACAATTTTCCCTTCCTGAACCGTACGCTTCAGTCCGCTTACGCTCCGGCCTCAACGTTTAAACTTGTCATGACAGCCGCGCTGCTTGGAGAAGATGCTGTCGACCCAAACCAGACGGTCAACTGCCGCGGTGTTATGCGTCTGGGAAACCGGGAGTTCAAATGCCATAAACGCAGCGGTCACGGCTCTCTAAACCTTCGGGGAGCTCTGGAGAATTCCTGCAACATATATTTTGGAACCATGGGTGTTGAGAAACTCGGTATTGACGTTATTTCCGACTACGCCCGCCGATTCGGCCTGGGCTCTGTAACCGGTATAGAGCTGGATGGAGAAGTAAAAGGAATTGTACCCACAAAAGCCTGGAAAGAAGATACCTACAACACTCCCTGGACCGGAGGAGATACGCTCAACTCATGTATAGGGCAGGGGTTTCTGCTGGTAACGCCTCTTCAGGTTGCCAATGTTCTGGCGGCTATAGCCAATGACGGCAAAGTTTACCGCCCCCACATTCTGAAATCTGTCCGCAATGCACGCACGGGACAGGTGCTTCAGGAGACAGAGCCTGAACTTCTGCATACCGTGGAAGGCCTGGAAGACGAAGACTGGGATTATCTGCAATCCGCTATGCGTGGTGTTGTTACCGAAGGAACAGGTATCTGGGCCATCTACACTCAGTCTGTTGAAATTGCCGGCAAGACAGGTACGGGAGAGGTGGGCCTGGATGACCGCTGGCACGACTGGTTTGTTGCTTACGGTCCATGGCAGACACCCAATCCTGAAGAAAGAGTTGTGGTTGTTGCCATAGCGGAAGCTGATGAAAACTACGACTGGTGGGCGCCGAAGGCCACCGATATTGTTTTTGAAGGTATATTTGGAAACAGAACTTACGAAGAAGTTATTGAAGAATGGAGAAGACGGCGCATCTGGTGGAGCTGGGACACTCTTCCGCTGCCGCGCCCGGGATATCCTTATGAACGTCCAAAGAAAGAAAACGAGGACAGCCAGTGATAAGTAATGACAATTCTCCTAAAACTTTCCTGCGTCTTGATATTGTTCTTATTCTTACTGTATTAGGCCTTTTGGGCCTGGGAATAGCGTTTATTTATTCCAGCGGTGTCAATTCAAACGGCGTTCAGGTTTCCCGTGAGTGGATAAGACAGATTATCTGGGCTGTTACGGGAATGGCCTTAATGACAGTAACGGCACTTCTGGATTACCGCCACTGGAAGCAGTGGGCGCTGGCTTATTATCTGATAGTTCTCTTCCTTCTTGTTCTTGTTCTTATTGTTGGAAACTACATTAAAGGCGCCCGTGCCTGGCTGGGAGTAGGAAGCGTAGGTCTTCAGCCGTCTGAATTCGGCAAACTGGGACTGATTCTGGTGCTGGCCTGGTGGTTTGATGAATGGGGCAGCGGCGGCGGACAGCTGCGCAATCTGGGCGGCGCCGCAATTCTGACGGGAATTCCGGTGCTGCTGGTTCTTGTACAGCCTGACCTGGGAACCGCCATTGTCTATATTCCTATTGCATGGGCAATGGCTTTTGTCAGCGGTTTAAACTGGCGGCTTCTGGTGTTCCCTCTGCTTGCCGGTATTTTGATCGTTGCCGGTGTACTGGGGATTGCCCGGAATGAATTTATAGCGGCAACTCCTTCCAGTTTCTACCGGATTTTTTCGGATCCGCATATTGTCCGTATTTTAACAGCCTCCATTATATTGCTGCTTACTCTTCTGATTGCAGGCTGGTTGTACTTCAAAAAGAAAATATTTGCGGTTTTCCTCTATTGCTACAGTATTTTATCAACATCATATTTCGGAATTATCGGTGCGTCCCGTCTTCTGAGGGGTTATCAAATGATGCGTCTGGTGGTTTTTCTGGAACCCCAGATCGATCCCAAGGGTGCCGGATGGCATATAATTCAGTCTGTAACGGCTGTTGGTTCCGGCGGATTTGTGGGTAAAGGTTTTCTGCGGGGAACTCAGTCGCATTACAGATTTCTGCCGGAACAAAGCACGGACTTCATTTTTTCCATTATTGCCGAAGAAATGGGTTTTATCGGTTCACTGGTTGTTTTTGGTTTGTTCAGTATTATTATTTTCCGTGCTTTGTATACCGCCTACACATCCCAGGACCGGTTTGGAACATATCTGGCTGTCGGTATTGCGGCCATGGTTTCATTTCATGTTATTCAGAACATTGGAATGGCCATAGGTGTTATGCCGATTACAGGTATTCCCCTGTTTTTTCTTTCGTACGGCGGTTCTTCTCTCTGGATGGTTATGATGTCAATGGGCTTATTACTTTCCATTCATTACAGACGGCATAAATAGCTATTTACTTTCATCCCAGAATTTGTCCATTTGCTCTAGTTTATCGGGGCTCATGGGTATATTGTTTTCAGCCATTTTCTGCTCCACATACCGGAAACGCTTGTTAAATTTGGAGTTGGCCTGCTGGAGAGCCAGAACCGGATTGATATGCAGGTGACGGGCCAGATTAACAACTGAAAAAAGTAAATCTCCCAGTTCTTCTTCCCGGCACTCCGGCGCAGCTTCTTCCAGTTCCTTCAGCTCTTCGAGAATTTTGTTTTGAGCGCCGGATGAGTCGGGCCAGTCAAAGCCTTTTTTGGCGGCTTTTTTCTGCATTTTCCAGGCTTTTTGAAGGGGAGGGTAATTGGCCGGAATGTTGTCAAGCGCTGATTTTTCCGCACGTCCTTCAACGTCTATTTTAATCTGTTCCCAGTTGCGCAGAACTTCTTCCGTATTTTCTACTTCCACTGAACCAAAAACATGGGGATGCCGGCGGATTAGTTTATCAGAAACTTCTCTTAAAACATCGGCAATATTAAAGCTGCCGCTTTCACTGAAAATGCGGGAAATCATTCCAACCAGAAGCATAACATCCCCGAGTTCTTCCCTGACATGCTCAGGATCGCCGGCATTGAGAGCTTCCACTGTTTCGTAAGCCTCTTCTACAAGATTGCCCCGCAGGCTTTC
>PDRU01000032.1 GCA_002748225.1 Spirochaetales bacterium
ACCCAGAACATCGCCAGTGTCATCTGCCAGTGAAAAAGGGTCAAGGCGACAGTAAACAGGCCGATACTGATGTAGGAGGCATAGAGCTGGGGCACCGCATGGGAGAACATTTGTTCGATCTCGGTGGCATCCTCCATGATGGTGGCGCTGAGATCGGCAACATCACGTTTGCCAAAAAAAGCAAGCGGCAGTTTCCGTATCTTTTCGGCCAGGGAAATACGCATTCTGGCACTTTCTTCATAGATTTTACAATACGTGTTATCATAATGTCTTAACGCAATGTAGAACATGAGACCAGCCAGAAGCAGAGCCATTACCATATAAAACAGGGCGCCATGTTCCAGGGTTCCGTCCGTATCCAGAGCGAGAACGGCCTTCTGGATAAAGTAAAAGGCCAGCATCGCAGGAAACATCAGAGAAATATTTAACAGTGCCGACCAGACAATATTCCAGATAAAATCGTAAACCCCGGCATCACTTAACGCGTATCTCTGCTGGAAATAGCGTGTTATGCCGCATTTGTCTGTTTTCATGCTGCCTCCTCCTCTTTCTTGTTGCTGCCTGTAATTTCCAGGCGATAGACTCCTGATATTCGGCATACATCCGGGCATAGAGACCCTGCTTTGCCAGCAACTCGTCATGACTTCCCTGTTCAACGATTTTACCTTCACCCACAACCAGAATCTTGTCCGCCTGCTCGACACTGGTGAGCCGATGGGCGATCAGCAGCGTGGTTTTGCCCCGGCCCAGTTCCTGCAAGGCTTGCATAATCTGCTGCTCATTTTCCGGGTCGGCAAAGGCGGTGGCCTCATCAAGCAGCACCACCGGCGCATTTTTTAACAGGGCTCTGGCCAGCGAGATGCGCTGCTGTTCGCCGCCGGAAAGATAGGTGCCCTCGGTGCCAAGAATCGTGTCGATACCATCTGGAAGACGATCAATAATCTCCTGGGATCGGGATAATTCTACAGCCTTTTGCAACTCTTTCTGACTGGCATCTTCTTTACCGACGCGAATATTTTCCCGAAGGCTGGTACTAAAGAGCCTGGTATTCTGGAACACAAAGGAGACCGTTTCCATCAGCTGTTTGCGGGAAAAGGCGGTGACATCGATTCCGCCAATCAGAATTTGTCCTTGCTGAACATCCCAGAACCGTGCCGCCAGCCGTGCAAGCGTTGTCTTGCCGCCACCGGACGGCCCGACCAGGGCCACGGTCTCACCCTGCCCGACAGTGAAGCTGACATCATCGACCGCATTTGTTTCAGCACCTTCATACTGAAAAGAGACGTTTCTGAATTCAAGAGTATAGGAAGAAATTTCCTGCTCTGTCTCTGTGCTGTATTCTGGCTGCGGATAGGCAAAAAGGGCATCAATCCGGTCCAGGGCCTGTTCGGCGATATAGGCATTTTGCCGGAAATAGCCGGAGCGTGTCAGAATGGCAATAAAGTTAGGGGCGATCACCAGATAAAAAATAAAATCGGTGAGAACAAGCCTGAGATCGCTGCCGTTAAAGAAAAACAGCAAGGTGATCGGCAGCAGAAAAAAGGCGGTGCTTTGCAGGGCCACGGTGGTAAAACTCATCCTTTGCCGCCACAGCAGGGTATATTGCAAAACATACTCTTTATATTTGATAATACTCTGATAAAAACGGGTAAAGGAAAATACCGTCTGGCCAAAGGTCTTGACCACCGGCACGCCGCGCACATATTCAACCGCTTCGTTACTCATCTCTTCCAGGGCATCAAAATACCTCTGCATAAACCTCTTGCCTTCTTTGGTCATCATTGTCGCAAAACCTGCGCCGCCTAAAAGAGCCGGAATCAGTGCAACCAGTCCCATTTTCCAGTTAACCGCCAGAATCATGATAAAGAGAACAAGAGGCGTGAGTATCGAACCCGCCAGATCAGGCAGTTGATGGGCAAGAAAGCCATGAGTGGTTGCGGCACTGTCGTTGACAATCTTGCGGATCTTGCCGCTGTCGGTACTGGAAAAAAAACCTAAGGGCATCGACATCAGCCGTTCCATGCTGACCTTCTGTAGCCCCATCTCCACCCGAAAGGCCGCCAGATGAGAGAAGGTAAGTGCCAGAAAATAAAAAACGACTCCAGAAACGGCACACAGCCCCATGCCCCAGGCGTAGGGGGCAACTTGCTGCAAAGCGAAGCCCTGTGAAGATAAAAGCGTTTCCCGGACGATCAGCCAGATAAAAACAAAAGGAATGGCGCTCAATACCGCAGCAAGGGCTGAAAAGACCAGGGCCAGCGGGATGAGTTTCTTTTTCCTTCCCATATAAGGGAAAAAACGTCGCAGCACATACGGTTTTTTTTGCGGCATACCGATTATCTCCTTCAAGATACAATTCAGGAATGTAACCTTGCAGAAACGATTGCCAGGCATTTTCAGCGATACAGATACCCCGTTTGTAAACAGGTATCTCCCCTCGCAAGCGGGATTCTGTTTAATCTTCCCGCAAGCGGAATAAGTGCCTTGGTGATTCAGGCTGTTTTGTCATTACCAAAACAGGTTCAATTTCCTGTTTTTTATGACAGGGGCTGGCCAGCAAGATGTGAAACAATTCCCTCAAGGACAGCGCATTCCGGTCTTTGAGGGAATTGAAAAAAGGCTAGAACGAATAACTCATCCCGATTCCAAAAAATCGGGGATCACCAAAGCCGGCACCAGAAAACATCAGGTCTCCGTTGAATCTGTTGATATATTCTTCATCGGTGACATTATTGACATAGGCAAAGATATCAAAATTCCTGTACAGCCAGCCAACCCTTATATTGGCCACGGTATAGGGGGCTTCCTTGAGCATCCTGTAGGCACCGCCATCATAATAGTAAACATCTCCAACATGGCGGAGATCCGCCCGGCCATAAAAGCCACCGGGATGATGATAACTGGCACTGAGACGGAAAATATAGCTGGGGGCTCCTTCAATAGGCTCTCCTTCGAGATTAATATTGTTGCCCAGGTCAAAATCATCATATTCCGCCTCCATAAGGCTTACGGCAGCACTCAACTCCAGGCCGCGGACGGGTAACCAGGTTCCTTCCAGCTCCAGGCCATAGGAGTGGGCACCGTCGGCGTTGTCGGTAAGGAGCATATTTCCCACAGATCTATAGGTATGGATATCCTTGATATCCATATAGAATGCTGCAGCATTTATGCGCCACTGGTCATAGCCCGCCTTGATACCCATCTCATAGTTTGTACTCTGCTGGGGCTCAAAGGTGTTTTCCTCTGCTCCGCCACCTACCGCGAAATAGTTAAAGCCGCCGGGCATATAGCCTTGAGAGAACGAGGCATAGGCAGTCCAGTTATCATTAACGAACCAGGAGAGGGCTGCCTTGGGAAGAAAGGCATTCCAGGTCTCATCCAGATCAAGTATGCTCATGGGCGGCAGAGACATTCCTGCAGGCTGCATCCGCATCTCAAGGTGCAGTTCCTTTTCAATTTGT
>PDRU01000033.1 GCA_002748225.1 Spirochaetales bacterium
GAAGTAAGCATTTTCCGGGAAGGACAGTACCGCTACATGGAGCAGGAAAAACACCTTCGCCTGCTCTACATTGACGCCCTTTCAAGGGTGTTCCGGCGAACTTTATCCGAAGCGGAATATCTCTATGCCATTTCAGGGATCCGGTTTCTGGCCACGCGGAACATCTATAACCAGATTGAAGTGGACGAAAAACATCTGGCCGATCTCATTCTTAACGGCGTTTTCCCGGGCGGTGAAATTCCGGAACTGCCCGAAGAAGACACCCCGGCCACCCCTCTTTTCTTCAACAGCACCCCCCCCACCAGGAAAAAAATTGCAACTGAAGGGATCCGGCTTTTCGGTGAGAAAGGCTACCACGCCGCCGGGGTTTCGGAGATTTGTCTCAATGCAGGAGTTTCCGTTGGAACATTCTATCAGCACTTTAATTCCAAGGAAGAATTTCTTCAGTACATTATTGAACTTATAGGACATTCGGCACGCCGTTTTCTGACCAGGGAAACAAAAAATGTTTCAGACCCGCTCTCAAGGGAACTGCTGGGAATGAAATACTTTCTTCATTATTTTTCCAACCATCCTGAATTCTACACCATTGTCCGTCAGGCCGAATTTGTCTGTAATGAGTGGGTAGGCAAGTATTACAACCTTTTCGAGAAAGGCTATCGAAAAAACCTGAAAATTGCCGATCCAGGAAAAGCCGGAACAACAGCCAATTTTCTTATGGGTCTTTCTCATTATCTGGGTATTGAAGTTATCTTCTCCGACAGAGTCGATGATACCAGAACGCTTATTTACACTTTGGGCAAGTATCTTCAGAACGGACTGAATTTAGGAGGTTCATTATGAGAATAATCGGAACAGGAATTTACGCGCCCGGACCGGCTTTGTCCCATCAGGATGTCATGGACAAAACCGGACTCAGCTTTGACGGGAATAGAATCAGCGAAAAACTCGGCATAAATACACGGCACATTGCCCACCTTTCCGGACTGAATGAAACAACTGCCGACTTTGCGGAAAAAGCCGCCAGAGCCGCTCTGGAAGACGCAGGCGTTAATGCCGAAGATATTGGATTGTTCATTGTTGCAACTGATACACCCGAATACATCTCTCCTGCCACATCCATGCTTGTGCAGGGGCGTCTTCAAAAAGGGCAGATGTTCAGCGGATGCTATGATCTGGGTGCCAGCTGCTCCAGCTTTGTCAGCGCGCTGCAGTCAGGCTCCAATGCTCTTTTAGCCGATCCATCCATAAAATACGCCATGGTTATTGGTGTTTATAATATGCCGGCATACTTCCGGCCTGATGACGTATTCGGGTATTCCATATTTGCCGATGGTGCAGGTGCCTGGCTTTTAGGTCCGGACAGCAAAGGGAGCCGCCTTGACGCGGCACAGATGCTCAGTGACGGAACCCAGTGGAATTACATCGGCATATACTCCGGAGGAACACGCCAGCCTGTAACCGCAAAGCGCCTGGAAGACGGTGAATACGGACTTCAGCTTCTTAAACAGCTTCCCGGCGACCGCAACATAAACCTCTGGCCCCATGTTCTTAAAAACCTCATGGCCAAAGCAGGCAAGCGGACCGATCAAGCCGATCACTATATTTTCACACAAATTAACCGTTCCGTTATTGAAGAAGTTATGCAGATAGTCGGCCGCTCCATGGATAACACCACCTGCATAATGGACCGCTTCGGCTACACCGGCTCCGCCTGTATTCCCATGGCGTTTGACCATGCTGTTAAAAACGGTCATGTTAAACGGGGCGATCAGGTTGCTGTTATAGCATCCGGTTCCGGTTTGGCTGTCAGTTCAGCTCTGTTTACTTATTAGAAGAATCCAGCATCAGCACGCAGACCGGAGTACCGGTTTGCAGCCCGGATTCCCACGAGCCGGCATCCTTACCGCTTTGGGCATTAAAACTGCGGCAGCTGACATTGTGGGAATCCTGGTTGGCAATAAACAGAGTGCTGCCGGAAGAGTCAAATTCAATGTCGCGCGGAGCTTTTCCCCCGCAGGGGAAGCGCCCGGAAAGTTCCAGGCGCGGCCCGGCATCCCCGCTGCCGGCCGGCCGCCGTACATCAAACACGGCAACCGTATCATCAAAACGGTTGGAAACCGCCAGAGTACGTCCCGACGGGTGCATTTTAAGCGCGGCCGGCGCCGCTATGTCAAAACCGGACGCCTCAACTGTATCTTCTTCCTGAATAATTTCCATCTTTCCGGAGGCTGAATCCACCCGGGCCACCAGAATTTTGGGCACCAGCTCGCACAGAACATACGCAGCAGGCAGAACGGGATCAAAGAGCAAATGCCGCGGCCCGAAGCCTGCGGGAACAGTCAGAGAACGGCCCCGGCCTGCACCCGCGCGCCCGCCGCTGTTTTCCAGATCTTCCGGTTTATGCAGCCAGACGCAGTCGCTGCCCAAATCACATACATATAAAAACCCGCCGGGCCCCATAACTGCCTGATGCGCGTGAGAGCTCTCCTGCCGGACAGTATCCGCTCCGCTTCCCGTATAGCGCACAGCACCGATCAGCCGGTCCGGAATACCGCCGCTTGTTCCAAAAACATTCAGCGAACCGTCTCCATAGGAAGCCGTGTAAATACGGCAGGCCTCCGGCACAACTGTCAAATGGCATGAAGAGGCGTTTTTACCGCCGGCCTCACCCAGAAAATCCAGCCGGCCGTGAACGTCCACACCAAAGGCCGCAACGCCCGTATTCTTCCCCGGGAATTCAGAAACAGCATACAAAATACGCTTTTCCGGCAGCCACGCCAGATAAGTGGGATTCCGCAAATCTCCATAGGAATCCACCACACGCAAATTCCCGGAATTCCCGTCCCGTTCAACTATACTCACACCGCTGCCGCGGGCGTCCAGAGAAGAATGATGCGTATAAGAACCAACAGCCAGCAAATCCATAAGCTCTAATCCAGAATAATTATTTCGACACGGCGGTTTTCCTCATCCGTGCCCCTGGGCTCTCTGGACCCCATTCCCCGGACATACAGTTTACCTGCACCTCCCCGTTTCCCGCCGGGAAACAGAACTTCCGCCACAGCCATAGCCCGCTCCAAAGACAGTTTCCGCCGCCCTTCCTCGCTGCCGAAATGCGCCGTATGCCCGGAAATAAGAATATCCCTGTCATCAAAATTCCTCAAAACCCGTGCCAGACGTTTCAGGCGGACAAGTTCACGGGAAGATATTTCCGCCGATTCGGGCGTAAACAGAATATTATCCGATTCATCAATACGCAGCAGAACACCGTCGTCCGTCATTTCCACCTGAATACCGCCGTAGGAGAGGGGGTTGTCCTTTGCGGAATCCGGCGCGCCCTGAGCACTCTGCACCCCCGGCGCCGTTTCTCTGCCTGACGTGCTTCCGGCCCTTTCACCCGGCACCATTATGACACCCGGCGCACCCTGAACACCCTGCGAGCTCTGAGCACCC
>PDRU01000034.1 GCA_002748225.1 Spirochaetales bacterium
ATGGTGGTTATCGGTTCCATGATAGGCGCGAAAGGTCTTGGAATGGAAGTTCTGCTTTCCATTACCCGTATAGAAGTGGGACGCGGTTTTGAAGCCGGCATCAGTATTGTCTTTCTGGCCATTATTATTGACCGTCTTACACATTCAGGAGTTGGCAGGAAGGAACAATAATCGGGGTATTGGGGCTTATTGAAAGAGCTTTGCGTATTCAGTTATTATACTCTTTCCTGGCTGGAGAAACTTAATGAACCGTATATATCTTGATAATAACGCCACTACAATTGCCGATCCCCGCGTAAAACAGGTTATGGAGCCTTACTGGCTTCAGATGTATGGAAATCCTAATTCCCTGCATCTGTTCGGTACGGAAACGCATCTGGAAATGGGTATTGCCCTGGACCGTCTTTACCGCGGCATAGGCGCCGCTGATAACGATGATATTATTGTGAACGGCTGTGCAACTGAGGGTAACAACACCGTTCTGAAGGGCATCTGGGCCGATTCCATTCTCAACGGCCCGAAAAACCGTATTGTCAGTACTCAGCTGGAACATCCCAGTGTGTCTCATACGCTCGACTGGCTGGAAGAACAGGGTGTTGAGGTTGTCCGTCTGGCTCCGGATGACTCGGGACGCATTACCAAAGATGTGCTGGCGGAGAATTTTGATCCGGACAAGACTGCGTTGGTCAGTGTAATGTGGGCCAACAATGAAACAGGCCTGATTAACCCGGTGAATGAACTGGCGGATTTCTGCCGTGAAAGGGGTGTGCCTTTTCATACGGACGCGGTTCAGGCGGTCGGCAAGGTTCCGGTGGATGTGCAGAAAGTTCAGGCTGATTTTTTAACTTTCAGCGCGCACAAGTTTCACGGCCCCAAGGGAGCCGGGGGGCTGTTTATACGGGACGGCAGAAAGCTGACTCCGCTTCTTCACGGCGGTGAACAGATGGGCGGCCGCCGGGCCGGAACAGTTAATGTGGCGTTTCTGGTTGGAATGGGACTGGCCATGGATCTGGCGGTGAAATATCTGGAAGAAGAATCTGTGAGGGTTGCCGCCCTGCGCAACCGTCTGGAAGATGCCATTCTGGCCCTGCCCGATACGGTGGTTATCGGTGAGAGGGAACACCGTACTCCCAATACCATTCTGGCCGGTTTCCGGGGAATTGAAGGAGAGGCTTTCCTGTGGGATTTGAACCGGAGGGGTATTGCGGCCAGTACGGGCAGCGCCTGCTCGTCTGAATCTCTGGAGGCGGATGCCACGCTCCAGGCAATGAAAACCGACGCGGACCTGACCCATACGGCCGTCCGCTTCAGCCTGTCCCGGTTTACCACCGATGAGGAAATTGACCAGACCATTAGCGTTGTCCGTGAAGTTGTAGAGCGTCTGCGCAGTATTTCCAGTACGTACTAAAGAATTATTCAGGAGCAGTAATATGGGAAAAGACAGTTTACTGGGCGGAGCTCTGTGGGAGAACTATTCTGCCAAGGTTGCTCAACGAATGGATCAGCCGCGTTTTATGGGCACCATAACGGAAGAAGAAGCTGCCGCCATGAATGCCAGACTGATAGTAGCCGATCACGGCGCGGAATCCTGCGGTGATGCCGTACGGCTGTACTGGGCGGTTGACAAGGAGAACGGCAGAATTGTAAAGGCCCGTTTCAAGAGTTTCGGATGCGGTACGGCTATTGCTTCCAGCGACATGATGGCCGAACTTTGCATGGGTAAAACTGTTGATGAAGCGGTTGCCATAACCAATCTGGATGTGGAGAAAGCCCTGCGGGATAATCCCGAAACACCGGCTGTTCCGCCGCAGAAAATGCACTGCTCGGTTATGGCTTACGATGTAATTAAAGCTGCCGCGGCCGCATATAAGGGTGTGGATGCCGCCTCTCTGGAAAACGAGGAAATAGTGTGTGAATGTGCCCGGGTTAGTCTTTCCACTGTCCGGGAAGTAATCAGAATAAATAACCTTACCACCGTTCAGCAGATTACCGACTACACAAAAGCGGGCGCTTTCTGCAAGTCGTGCATACGGCCCGGAGGACATGAAAAACGCAAGTGGTATCTGGAAGACATACTGGCAGAAACCCTATCTCAAATGGAAAAAGAGGCTTCCGCGGCGGCTTCTGACGGGCTGGACAAACCTTTTGCCGATCTCAGCTCTTTCCGGCAGTTCAAGGCTGTTGAAGCGGTTCTGGACGCGGAAGTCCGTCCGGCCCTGCTTCGGGACGGCGGAGGGCTGGACGTGGAAGATTTTCAGATGGATGGAAGTACACCCGTACTGACGGTTTCCTATAAGGGGGCCTGCACCGGCTGTGCGAGTGCGGCAATGGGCACTTTGGGGTTTATTGAGAAAGTTCTGCAGGAGAAGCTTGATAAGTCTTTCCGGGTGGAAATAAGCTGAAGAGAGCCTGGCTTCAGCTTTCGGGTTTATCCCGGTAAGTAAAGCGCAGCGAAGTAATCCGCTGGCGCCGGGTTTCCAGAATTGTGTAGCGTCCTTCCGGTAAATCGATCACTGTACCCTGTTTGGGAATTTCTTCCAGTTTTTCCAGCAGATATCCCCCAATGGTATGGGTTCGGCTGTCATGTTCCAGTTTCAGTCCCAGAATATCGCTGACATCGTAAAAATCTGCATCTCCCTGAATAAGCCAGCTGCCGCCCTTCTCCGGGCTGATAGCTTCTCCGCCGGTTTCTTCCCTTTCGTCGTACAGCTCCCCGAAAATTTCTTTCATAATGTCTTCCCGGGTAACAATGCCGTCCAGTCCCCCGTATTCATCCAGTACCACGGCCAGCTGAATGGGTTCCTTTTTCAAACGGAAAAACAGTTCATTGGCCTTCATTGTTCCCGGTACCAGATAGGGCGGGGAAAGAAATCGTTTAATTGGAGCCTGGGGCGATTTCCGCAGAGCCCCGGCCAGTTCCATTACGCTGATAACGCCCAGAACATGTTCTGTCTCGTCTTTCAGAACCGGGGCGCGGGCATATCCGGCCTCAAGAAAAGAATCAACAGCATCCTGCACGCTGATGTTTTCACGCAGAAAGAACAGTTCGGTTCTGTGCGTCATAATGGCTTCCACCGGTGTGTCGTTAATACGGAAAACATTGCGCACCATGTCTTTCTCGTAAGATTCCACAACGCCCGCGCCTTCAGCGGCGTTCACATGATGCAGCAGATGTTCCAGAGTCAGTTTTTTCTTGGCCTTGCCGACCGCCAGATAGGTTAAAGCACTGCTGACCGCAGTAACCGCCCAGATAACCGGCCGGAAAAACCACGAGAGAAAAAGGACCAGAGGCGCACTGCGCAGACAGAGATTTTCGTTGGATGCCATGGCAATCTGCTTGGGCGTTACTTCGCAGAACACCAGAACCAGCAGGGTCAGCATTCCTGTGGCTGCCGCTACGTAAACATCGCCGAAAAGACGTATGGTTAACGTCGTGGCAAAAGCTGATGCGCC
>PDRU01000035.1 GCA_002748225.1 Spirochaetales bacterium
TTGAGGCGCCGGAGGGAGCTGCTGAAAGGGCCGCTTCACTCCGCGGAGCTTCCAGAGACACAACAACGCGGCTGGTACGTTTCAGAATTTCATCTATCCGGGCAGTTTTTATTCCGGAGCGGCTCAGTATGTCAGCGGCCATGTCCTGATTATCTTTAACATTCAGGCCGGCAAAGGTTTCGGCTTCCGGCAGCATGTAGGCGCTCAGGGGCACCTCTTCAGCAGGAGGCACGCTGCGGCAGGAGCCCAGAAGCAGCGCGGACACTGCCGCCAGCAGAGCCGCCCATAACGGGAAACTTCTGAATAAAAACGGACGGGCAGACTCCTGCCGCAGCCTTACGGAACTCATTCTGCAGGCCGCCTGCGTACTAACCGCCTGCATTATTTAACCCGCTTTACTGCCGCACGGACAGTATGTTCGCCCACAGAAATATCGGCCGAAGAAGCAGAATCTGCGGGAGCATTATTCCAGCTGACAGATTCTGAAAGGACTTCTCCGGCAAGATAGTCCTCAAAGGCTTCCGCGGCGGCCTGCACTTCCGGCGAACCGGAAAGATACAGATGAATGCGGTCGGCCACATCCAGTCCGGAATCTTTCCGAAGGTTCTGGATTCCCCGCACAAGATCGCGGACAAGTCCTTCGGCAACAAGTTCCGGAGTAAGCTGAGAGTCCAGCGCCACGGTCAGCGAACCTTCGTTGAGTACTTTAAGACCGGCTTTTTCGCTGCGCCGCACATCAACGGTTTCCGCGGACAGTTCCAGAGTTTTATGTTCAATACCGTCAAAGTCCACCGACAGTACCGCGCCTTCCAGAAGAGAGCTTATTTCCGAAGCGGTCAGCTGCTCTATACGGGCTGCGGCAGCTTTCATGTCTTTACCCAGCTTCCGGCCCAGAACCTTGAAGTTGGCTTTGGCTGAATATTCTACCAGCTCTTCTTCATTTTCCCGGAACTGCACCTCTTTAACATTCAGCTCTTCGGCCAGCAGATCGGCCATTTCCATGAGCACAGCTTTTTCTTTCTTGTTGAGGGTAACCACATGAAGAGTTTTCAGCGGCTGACGGATTTTCAGTTCGTGGGCATTCCTCAGGGAGCGGCCCAGACTGACAGTACGCCGGGTTACTTCCATTTTCATTTCCAGTTCCTCATCCCGTTCAAAGAGGGAGGAGTCAGGCCAGCTGCACAGATGAATGGATTCCGGGTCGTCTTCTGTACGCAGATTCTGGTAAATTTCTTCAGTAATAAAGGGAATAACCGGCGATGCAACCTGCACAAGAACCATTAAAGCGCAGCGCAAAGTGGCATAGGCCTCCTGCTTGTCCGAATCACCGGCATCATCGCGGGTTTTCCAGAAGCGGCGCCTTGAACGGCGGATGTACCAGTTGTTCAGGGCATCAATGAAGTTAAGAACAGGCTCTATGGCCCGGTTTATATCGTAATTGTCTAAAAGGCTGTCAACCCTGTCCACCAAAGCACCGGTTTCGGAAAGAATCCACCGGTCCAGAGGATTGGCAGGATTCCGCGGAATATCAGAGGGTGCAATACCGTCAATGTTGGCATAAGTAACATAAAAACTGTAGGCGTTCCAGAGCGGCAGAAGAACCCCTTTCAGCACTTCCCGCACACCATCATCGGAATAACGCAGACTTTCGGCTTTCACAACCGCTGAGTTCATTAAAAACAGCCGCAGGGCATCGGCACCGAATTCATTAATAACTTCTTCCGGATCGGTGTAGTTACGCAGACTCTTCGACATTTTCTTGCCGTCTTCGGCCAGCACCAGCCCGTTAGTAATAACATTGCGGAAGGCCGGAGTACCAAACAGCGCGGCCCCCAGAATGGTAAGTGTGTAAAACCAGCCCCGGGTCTGATCCAGCCCCTCGCTGATAAAATCAGCCGGAAAATGCTCTTCAAACCACTGTTTGTGCTCAAAGGGATAGTGCACCTGCGCGTAAGGCATGGCGCCGGATTCAAACCAGCAGTCCAGCACCTCCGGCACCCTTTTCATGGTACCGCCGCAGGAACAGCTCCACACCAGATCATCGACATGGTGCTTGTGCAGATCTCCGCCTGCCGCCCTGTGTTTTTCAGCAGCCTCAGCGCCAATACGTTCATAAAGCTCTTCACGGCTTCCAAGGCACTCACGTTCGCCGCAGGAGTCGCATTCCCAGATGGGAATGGGGTTTCCCCAGTAGCGGTTACGGCTGATGGCCCAGTCACGGGCATTCTCCAGCCACTTGCCGAAACGGCCCTGCTGCAGATGTTCAGGAACCCAGTGCACCTGGCTGTTGGAAGAAAGCATGGTGTCCTTTATTTTCTGAACATTCACAAACCATGAACCCACGGCCTTGTAGATAAGCGGACTGCTGCAGCGCCAGCAGTGGGGATAGGCATGGAGAATCTGCTCACGCTTAACCAGTTTTCCTTCACTTTTCAGCCGGGCCATAATGTCTTTATCGCAGTCTTTGACGAAACGCCCCTGGTAGTCGGGTACTTCAGCGGTATAACAGCCTTCGTCGTCCACCGGACAGACAACCGGAACCCCGCTGTTTTTCATAACTTCGTAGTCGTCTTCACCAAATCCCGGAGCCGTATGCACAATACCCGAACCGTCTTCGGTGGACACATGGGAACCTACCAGAATTCTGTACGCCCCCTTAGCGGCCAGATCCGCAAAATACGGGAATATGGGTTCATAAGAGCGGCCTTCCAGCTCGGCGCCTTTCTTAACCCATATCAGTTCATATTCTTCCTCGCTGCGGAAGTAGTCGCCTGTACGTGCCTGAGCCAGAATATAATGGGTACCGTCGGACTTGTCTTTCAGTTTGACATAATCAATATCGTCCCCCATGGACAGCCCCAGATTGCTGATGAGCGTCCAGGGCGTGGTGGTCCAGGCCAGATAGTAGGTATTATCGCCGTCTTCTTTATGCAGACTTTTGAAACGCACGGTAATGGCCGGATCGTGAACGTCTTTATATCCGCCGAGGTTCAGCTCATGATTGGAAATGGGCGTGGAACAGCGGGGACAGGTAGGCAGAATGTAATGGCCCTTGTACACCAGTCCCTTATCCCAGAGTGTGCGGAACACCCACCAGATAGACTCCATGTACTCAGGTTCCATGGTTTTATAGTCATGATCAAAGTCGACCCAGCGTCCCGAGCGGGTCATAATTTTCCGCCATTCAGCGGTGTAGCGCAGAACAATGGAACGGCATGATTCGTTAAACCTGCTCACACCGAACTTTTCTATCTCGGTTTTTCCCGAAATACCCAGCTCCTTTTCCATTTCATATTCAACGGGAAGGCCGTGGCAGTCCCATCCGAAACGCCGTTCCACCTTCATACCCTTCATTGTACGGTAGCGGGGAATAATGTCCTTGATTGTTCCGGGAACAAAATGACCAAAATGCGGCAGCCCGGTGGCAAAGGGCGGTCCGTCGTAA
>PDRU01000078.1 GCA_002748225.1 Spirochaetales bacterium
CATCTCCAGGGGGAATCGAACCCCCGTTGCCGGGATGAAAACCCGGTGTCCTAACCACTAGACGATGGAGACTAATAAACCGGTTATCCGGATTTTGAGCCGCAAAGGATTCGAACCTTTGACCCACGCCTTAAAAGGGCGTTGCTCTGCCTGCTGAGCTAGCGGCCCGGGTTTACAGAATCTACCGATGAGAACGGATTATGTCAACGCCTTTGGAGATTTTTTTTTAACTCCCTATGCGTTCCAGCCCCACTCTTGCTTCTTCAAGGGCGGGCTGAAGCTCCAAAGCCTTGTTATAGGCCGTTTCAGCACCTTTGGTATCTTTAAGCTGTTCACTGGTATAACCCAGCCTGGCCCACCAGCGGGCAGCCTGAGGATTATGGTGCAGCGCTGTGGAGAACGCAATGTAGGCGTGATGGTATTCAGCCAGGCGGATGAAAATTTCTCCCATGAAATAGTAAACCAGATCAACGCGGTCTCCGGTACCGGGCAGGGAAACATACTCTTCAAAGAGTTTCAGTGCTTCGGTGTTCTGCCCCAGGTAGTAAAGCGCTTCAGCCTGTATTTCAATAATCCGCGAATCGTAGCGGCTTTCCTGCCTGGCCTTGCGGGCCATGGAAAGGGCCTCGTCGTAACGGCCCATACGCAGATAGGACCAGCCCAGAACCGAATACGAATTCATCCGGAGTTTGTTCTGACCTATATCCCAGTCTTCCAGCTCCTGCAGACAGGCCTTTACGGCCTGATCGTACTGCCCCTGCCGGTAAAGCTCCAGGGCATCGGGACGCTGCTGTGCCGTCAGAGAGGCAGAGAGAACCAAAAGAAAAACTATTGCCGGAATAAACCGTTTCATCAGGAATCTCCTTTTACCGGACGCATTCGGCTGACACCGTCAAACCGGCAGCCTGTATCCATAACAATTTTCGGAGCGGTAATATCGCCGATCACCACGGCGTTCCCCTGAAGCTCAACCCGGGCCGAAGCGTTGATATTGCCCTTCAGACGGCCGCGGACATAAACATTGGCGGCGGTAATATCGGCTTCCACATCCGCGTTCTCGGCAATGTAGAGATCGCCGGTAGAACGGATAACGCCGGAACAGCGGCCTTTAACCATGAGCTCTTTGTTAAAGGTTATTTCGCCATCAAAACTGATATCTTCCGCCAAAACTGTGTCCAGTTTACTTTCTTTTACTTTCTGTTCATGAATTTCAGCCATTTTTCCTCCCGTTGTTTATGGCTTCGATGGAATCGAACCGTTCAAGCATAACCGTAATGGCCTGATGCACATCCCGGCGCATCTGTACCGTGTAGGGATTGTACTTCTGCAGATCCACAAAAAGGCTCCAGGGATCGTTACAGGTTTGCCGCACTATGTCCAGCAGTGAACGGTACCCGCTTGTCGCCATATTGCTTTCATTGAGCTCCAGCTCGCCCAGAACCCTTCCTATAAAATGGGTAATGCCCTGGGTAATGGAAGCCTCACGGTCGTGTTCTTCCGGACTCAGGGGCAAAACGGACAGTCCCATTTTGCAAAACCGCTCCTGCCAGGCCGCCGCGGATTCATCCGCCATGCGCACAGGCGAAAACACAAGAGGCAGATCCTTCAGCCCTCTGCTGCCGGAATCCGGTCCGAACATGGGGTGAGTGGCCAGAATTTCCACTTCCGGAGGAAGAATCTCTTTCATAAGCCGCACCGGATACATTTTAACCGAGCAGGTATCCATTACCAGAGTATTCGGCCTGAGCTGTCCGGCAATGCGCCTCAGCACTTCTTCCAGAGAAGAAATAGCCACGCAGAGCACAAGAACATCGGCCTGCAGCACTTCCTTCTCTTCAACACGCCTCACTCCCGGAGGGGTAGGTCTTTCAGAACTGCGGCTCCACCCTGTTACAGTAAAATGTTCTGCAAGATGCTGAGCCCAGAACGCGCCGAAACGCCCCAGACCGTATACGCCTACTACCATGAGCCGCATAATAACACTGGCAGAGGGCGGGAGAAAAGACCGCCGGCAGCTCAGAGCACGGAAACTCCCGGATTTACACTCTTTATCTTTCTTTAATTAATAAATCAGATTAATATAAGCACAAACTGAATAACATGCGCATGGCGCAGGAACAATAGAGGTATGGAAATGACATTTACAGAAAAGATGAAAGCCAAAGCCCGCACAATGGGCAAGAGCCTGGTTCTTCCTGAGGGAACGGAAACCCGCACTATTCAGGCGGCCCGTATTGTAGCAGACGAAAAACTGGCATCCCGGGTTGTTCTGCTTGGAAAACGCGAAGAGATAGAAAAAAGTGCCGCCGGGGCGGGTGTCAGCCTGGAAGGCATAGAAATTGAGAATCCGGCCCTGTCAGAGAATCTGGATGCCTACGCCGCTGAATATTATGAACTGCGTAAAAGCAAGGGACTGAGCCAGGAAGAAGCCCGCGAAAAAATTACCGATCCTCTCCTGTGGGGAGCCATGATGGTGCGGCTCGATCATGTCCACGCCATGGTTGCCGGAGCCGAAAATGCTACGGCAAAGGTTCTTGTTGCCGGTTTTACCATTGTCAAAACCGCGCCGGGTGTTAAATCGGCCTCTTCCTGCTTTGTTATGGATTTCCCGGACAAAAAATGGGGCGAAGACGGTTTAATGATTTTCTCCGACTGCGCGACAATACCGGAGCCCACGGTAGAACAGCTGGCCGAAATTACCACAGCTTCGGCCCAGTCCTGCCGCACATTCCTTCAGGCAGAGCCCCGGGTGGCCATGCTTTCATTTTCAACAAAGGGTTCCGCCTCCCATCCGCTGGTGGACAAGGTAACCGACGCGCTGCAGCTGGTTAAAAAGAACGCTCCGGATCTGAATGTTGACGGAGAACTGCAGCTGGACGCAGCCATTGTGCAGTCGGTGGGCGACAAAAAAGCCCCGGGCTCGCCTGTGGCAGGCAGGGCCAACACCCTGATCTTTCCCGATCTGCAGGCCGGAAACATCGGGTACAAAATTGCCCAGCGTTTTGCCGGCGCGGGCGCCTACGGCCCCTTCCTTCAGGGATTTGCCAAACCTATAAGCGATCTTTCCCGCGGAGCTTCGGTTGAGGATATTGTCAACACCTGCGCCGTTACACTTACTCAGGTAGAAGCATAAGTACCGCGCGGCATGAATGTTGTACTTGTAGGCTACGGCCGCATGGGAAGGGAAGTTGAAAAGGTTCTGGCCGAAAGAGGGCATAAAACCGTCTGCCGCGTAGATGAAAAGACGCCCGAATGCCGCCATGAACCGAATGCCGCCGCTCTGACGGCCGAACTGCTCCGGGAGGCTGACGGAGTAATAGAATTCGCGCTGGCTCCCGGTATTCCCGAGCGCATTGCCCTTTACGCTCAGGCCGGTCTGCCGGCAGTGATAGGTACGACCGGATGGGAAGAACACGCTGAGGCTGCCCGTTTACTGTATAAAGAAAGCGACGGAGCGGCTTTACTGCGGGGCAGCAATTTTTCTGTAGGAGCCCATCTGTTTTTCCGCATGTGCGCGGCGGCGGCCAGGCTGGTAAACACGCTGCCGGAGTACGATGCGGCTCTGAGGGAGCATCACCACTCCCGTAAGGCCGACTTCCCTTCCGGTACGGCATTAACGGCCGCCCGGGCCGTTCTGGCGGAAATGGATCGCAAAACCGCCGTTGTTTCATCTCTGCCGGAAGGCCCCATTCCGCCGGAAGCGCTGCAGGTGGCATCGCTGCGGGTGGGAGCAGTGCCGGGTGTGCACGAGCTCATACTCGATTCTCCCGCCGATTTTCTGACGGTTAAACACGAAGCCCGCGGCCGGGGCGGTTTTGCTCTGGGCGCTGTCCGCGGACTGGAATGGCTCTCATCGCGCCATGGCTGGTTTGAAGCGGAAACATTTATGGACCATTTATTCCAAGAGGGGGAAAAATAATGATTTCAGGAGTACTGACGGCTCTGGTAACGCCGTTTACAAAGAACGGAGATGTCGATTTTGAAACACTGGACCGTCTGGTGGACTTTCAGATAGAAAATGGAATAGACGGTCTTGTTCCCATGGGCACAACCGGCGAAAGCCCCACGGTCAGCCATGAGGAAAACATGGATGTGGTAGAACGGGTTATCCGCCGCTGCGCGGGGAAAATTCCCGTTATAGCCGGTACAGGCTCCAACAGTACCGACGAGGCAATCCGCATGACCCGCATAGCCAAAACCATGGGAGCCGATTACAGCCTTCAGGTAGCCCCCTACTACAACAAACCCACTCAGGAAGGTTTATACCGCCATTTTTCCACCATTGCCGATGCCGTTGACATGCCAATGGTGGTTTACAACATTAAGGGACGTACAGGAATAAATATTCAGACCCCCACCCTTATGCGGCTGGCCTCTCATCCGAATATTGCGGCGGTAAAAGAGGCTTCCGGCGATATCAGCCAGATGATGGATGTTCTTAATGAACGTCCGCGGGATTTTACCGTACTTTCCGGCGATGACAATCTGGCCCTGCCCCTGACGCTGCTGGGGGGATCGGGGGTTATCTCTGTGGCGTCCAACATTGTTCCCCGCTATATGAAGGAATTAATTGATTCAGCCCGCAAGGGAGATGCCGAAAAAGCCCGGACCATGCATTTTGAACTCTTACCCCTGTTCAAGGCCATGTTTCTGGAAACCAATCCCATTCCCGTTAAATACTGCCTTTCCCGTATGGGCCTGATGGAAGCAGTCTGGCGCCTTCCGCTCTGCCCTCCTTCGGAAAAAACGGCAGAGGCGCTGGACGCAATGCTCAAAAAACAGGGACTGCTGTAACAGAGGGACGGCTCTGCGCACAGCTCCACTGGACAAAATGACACTTTTCCGGTTATAGTCCGTCGTCGCGGAAGGTAAAAAGTCTGAAGCTTTTGACCCTCCCGGAAAACCATGATATACTCGGTTTTCACGCCTAACGGAACATAAGGAGGAGCATGGCTGCCAAGGATTTACGGATAAATGATGATATCCGCGTAAGAGAAGTCCGGTTAATAGACCAGGATGGAGAACAAGCCGGTATTGTACCTACTGTTGAAGCCCTTAATATGGCAAAAGAAGCCGGAGTAGATCTGGTAGAAGTTTCGCCGCAGGCACGTCCGCCGGTGTGTAAACTGCTCAACTATGGTAAGTACAAATACGATCTGGAAAAAAAATCCAGGGAGCAGAAAAAGAAAGTTACTCAGACGCGCCTCAAAGAAGTGCGCATGCAGCCCAAAATTGAGCAGCATGACATGGCTTTCAAAACAAAACATGTACAGGAGTTTCTGGACCAGGGAAACAAGGTTAAGGTAACCATCCGCTTCCGGGGCCGGGAACTGGCCCATACGGAAATTGGAAAGGAGAAACTGGACCATATTCTGGAGCTCCTGACTGAAGACAGTTTTAAAGTGGACAGCCCCCCCCGGATGGAAGGGCGCTTCATGTCCATGATGCTCAGTCCCAAATCGAAAAAATCACCGGGAAAGAGCACACAAAAGAAAGATTGAGAGGTAAAGACAATGCCCAAAGTAAAAACAAGAAAAAGCGCCGCTAAACGGTTCAAAAAAACCGGTACCGGCAAGTTCAAGTACAAAAGCCAGGGAACACGCCACATTCTGACCAAGAAGTCGCCCAAGCGTAAACGCAATCTGCGCCACAAGGTGGTAGTCAGCAAGGTAGAAGTGCCCCGTTTAATGCGCATGCTGCCCTACGCGTAAGACAGACGCAGCAGGCTGAATACCAGCTTTTTTCAGATTGATGCATAAGGAGTAGAATATGCCCAGAGCAGTGGACGGCACCCGCCGCAAAGACAGAAGAAAAAACATACTCAACCAGGCAAAGGGATACTGGGGACGCCGCAGTAAACTCACCAGAACCGCTAAAGACTCGGTCCGGAAGGCCGGCCAGTACGCGTACCGGGACAGAAAAGTACGCAAACGTGATTTCCGCCAGCTGTGGATTGCGCGTATTTCCGCGGCAACCAGGGCTGAAGGTTTAACATATTCACGGTTTATTGACGGTTTGAACAAGTCCAACGTTACCATTAACCGGAAAGCACTTTCCAACATGGCTGTGGAAGATCCGTCTTCTTTCAAGGCATTAGTGGAAACAGCCAAAGCCGCTTTAAGCTGACCGCAGCAGAGGCGGCAGGGGTTCAGGGAACCGGGAGGAAGTACCATGATTAGCCTGGAACAGGTTCGGCAGCTGGATATCCGCGTTAAGAAAGCGGTATCCGCACTGCAGACCGCGAATGCCGAGAACGCGTCTCTCAAACAGCGTCTGGCCGTTCTGGAAGCGGAAATTCAGGAACTGACAAAGGAAGCCGGTAACAGAAAAGCGGAAGAAGAACGTCTGGAAATCAGCCTGCAGGGAGTTCTGGATGTTCTGGATCAGGTAGATGATGAGTCCGCTTCATCCTCTTACATTTCCGAGGAAACAGAAGAAGAGGCCGAAGAGGACTCCCGGCCGGATCCCGATGAAGCAGACTCTGAAACCGCCGCCGCGGATTCCGGGCCGGAAGATGCCGCCCAGTCCGGCAGTACGGAGGCTCCGGAAACCATTGACCTGGATTCCACAGAAACCATAGCCTCGGAAGAACTGGATGATTCTCTGGAAGATGAGGATAAAATTCAGTCTGAATTTGATATATTCTAATGGCTCCCGCAGCGCGTCTGGACATTAACATTCTCGGCACATCCTTCTCCATTCGGGCCAACGAAAGAGAAGCTTATCTCAAGCGCATACTGTGGTATCTTGAATGCAAAATTGAAGAAACCAAAGCGCGCACTCCCATTGCCGATCCCATGAAGATTTCCCTGCTCACCAGTTTTTACATTATTGATGAGCTTTTCCGTGAAAAAGCCCGGGACGGGCAGGAAAATCCTTTACCGGAGGAATCGGAAGAGATGGAAAAAATTGCATTAAGGCTTATATCTGAAATAGATAACGTCATCAGTGATTGACTTAGCGCCTGCTTCGCCTTAAATTTAATCTCAAATGTCGCTTATTACGAGTCAACAGATTAAAAATTACTACGAGAAATTCGGCGGGCGGGAAGTTACCTTTACCAGGGATATTATTAAATCGCTGGGTTTGGCCCGGGAGCTGGTGCAGCTTAATTTGAACACCGAACAGTATCCCTGCACCATTGTGTCCTCTTCCATGCAGGAAGCCAAGGTGGTTATGGTATTGCCGCATTCAAAACTGAAAAGCATTGAGCCGGACAATCTGGCCTCACTGCGCTTCAGCTTTTACAAGGAAGAGCGTACCGACACTTTCAGTTTCTTTGTGAAAAGCCGCGTTAAAAGCATTACCGCCTACGATTCAGAACGCGATCTGTATTTTATTCATCTAATGTTCACCCAGCAGCCTCCGGATAATCTGATAGAAATTCTGGGACGGCTGATAGAGCTGCATTCCAACACGGCAAAACGCGGCGAAGACCGAATTAAGATTGACGATGAAACCAAACGGCGGCTCGGTCTGGCATCCAAGAGTACCCAGATTGTAATAGACCGCATTCCCCGTAACGGCATACTCCGTGATGTGTCTTTCAACGGATTAAACGTTATTATTATGGGAAACGCGAAATTCCTGCTGAAAAAAACAATTTATATACCCCTTTCAATGATCAACGGAGATGAAATTACAATGAAAGGCAGCATAGTGCGCTACGAACCTGTTGAAGGGCATAAAGACCTGGTAGTACTGGCTGTAAAATTTGAGGCTGAAGAGATTCCCTTTAATTACAAAAAAATGATCAACGAAGGTTTGAAGTACCTTGATGTTGCCAAAACTCCAAGGCAAAATTCGTGAATGAAGAATCCGATCCTCTCAACAGCCTTCTCTGGATAGAGCTTCCCGATGACATAGACACTCATCTGGGTGTTTTTACACTGAATCCGGACATTCCCCTGCCTGTGGAGGCCGATAAGAACGGTTCAGTTAATATTGAAAAGCTGGGCTGGGAACAGGTAATAGCCGCCGTTCTTCTGGTTCTGGCAAACAGCCCGTCTCATGAGCATGCCGAATACTACCGTTCTCTGCTGCATGCCATTCGTCCCAATCTGGAAGAAGAACTGGCTTCGGCCGGAGAGAATCAGCTGGAAGACTGTCAGTGGGAAACAGCGCAGAACCTTCTGCTGGCCAGACTGGGCCTGTGCCCCGACTCTCCCGATGCCCGCCTGGACATGGCCGGCTTCTATGAACGTCATGCCCGCTGGCTGCGCGGTCAGGGTAATAACAGAGAGGCGGAAACGGCTGAAAAGACGGCTGAAACCGCTTACCGCGAACTGCTCTGCCTGGACGACGCGCCGGCCCATGCCTGGTTTAGAACCGGTATGTTCCGCTACCGCCGGGGAGATTTTCTGCTTGCGGCAGAAACACTTGAGTCGTTTCTGGAAATGGAAGGCAGCGAAGAGCAGAGAAAGGAAGCGTCGCGGATTGTCCGTCTGTGCCGCAGTGACGGCCAGGCTGATTCACTCTATCTGAAAGCCTACAGGGCGCTGAATGAAGGACGCGTATCCGAAGGTCTGGCACTGGCCCGCGAATTCCGCGACAGCAAACCGGCAGGCTGGCCCGGGTGGTTTCTTCTGGGCTGGGCGCTTCGTCTTTCGGAAGATTTTGCGGAAGCCCGTGAGGCGCTGGAAGGAGCCAGGGAAAGGGGCTGCCGTGAAGCAGACCTCTACAACGAACTGGCCATCTGCACGCGCGCACTGGAAGATTACGATGCCGCTGCGGCAGCTCTGGAAGAAGCGCTGAAACTGGACCCGGAAAATATCAAAATTATTTCCAACATGGCCGTACTGCACATGGAAAGAAATGACAAGACAGAAGCTCTCAGATGGCTCAATACAGCCCTTACCCTGCAGCCGGACGACCCCATATGTCTCCATCTTCAGAAAAAAATGGAAAAAAAACCCTGAAAATTCCTTTTTTTTCAAATAATGCTTAAGACAAGCCGCTCAATTCCGACCTATCGGCAAGAAATTATTCAAATTTAATTTTTTTATGAATTTTTTTTAAAGTTTTAAAGTAATACCTGCCGAAGATCGATAAGAAGAATTCCTCAAGTTCTTTGTATTAATGCCGATAGAGGCCTCCGGCATTAATGTGAAAGCGGCGAAGAATGACTCACGGGCAGGAAATGTCCGTTAAAGATTTCATCTAATCATGGAGGATAGGATGATTATTAATCACAACATGAGTGCCCTGAACGCTCAGCGGAACATGAAGGTTGCCAACGAGCAAACCATGAAGGCCATGGAGAAACTCTCCAGCGGTCTGAGGATTTCCCGTGCGGGTGACGATGCTTCCGGACTGGCTGTATCTGAAAAGATGCGCTCCCAGATCCGCGGCATGAACCAGGCCAGCCGGAATGCTTCGGACGGAGTTTCGTTCATTCAGACAACGGAAGGCTACCTGCAGGAAAGTTCAGACATTCTGCAGAGAATCCGTGAACTGGCCATTCAGGCTTCCAACGGTATCTATTCCTCGGAAGACCGGATGCAGATTCAGGTGGAAGTATCCCAGCTGGTCGATGAAGTAAACCGTGTTGCATCTCATGCCCAGTTTAACGGTATGAACATGCTGACCGGACGCTTCGCCAGAGATGACGGTATGAACAGCGTTACCTCTTCCATGTGGCTGCACATCGGTGCCAACATGGACCAGAGAGAACGGGTTTACATTGGAACAATGACCGCCAAAGCTTTGGGGCTCCAGCAGATTGGAAGCGGCATCATTATTTCCATCAGCACACCCGAGCAGGCTAACCGGAACATCGGTCTTATTGACGAAGCACTCAAGAAAGTCAACAAGCAGCGGGCCGATCTGGGCGCCTACCAGAACCGTCTGGAACTGTCCATTAAGGGTCTGGATGTGGGTGCTGAAAACCTTCAGGCTTCTGAATCCCGGATAAGGGATCTGGATATGGCCAAGGGAATGGTTACTTATACACGTGACCAGATTCTGACTCAGGCCAGTACAGCTATGCTGGCACAGGCCAACATGAGGGGACAGAGCGTACTTCAGCTTCTTCAGTAGGAGCAGATAGTGCTTGCCGACAGACTCTATTGGGTACTATAATTTACCCGTAGAGTCTGAGGCTCTGTTCATTTGATCTTTGACAAGCACCTCCTTGAACGGATCACGGGCGAGTGTACCATTTTTGCCGCCTCCGGGCGGTTGGAATGGTTCCTCGTACCAACGGGAGATGGACGGACCGTCAGCGACGCGAAATGGCTGACGGAAAAACCCGCCCCGTGAACGAGGGATAAAACAAGGGCAAGGATGCCCGAATTTGTCCCACTTCAAGGAGGGAATATGATTATTAATCACAACATGAGCGCCATTAACGCGAATCGGCAGCTCGGTATTGTGAATCGTCAGACTGTAAGGGACATGGAAAAGCTCTCGAGTGGTCTACGCATTACCAGAGCCGGCGATGATCCATCCGGATTGGCCGTGAGTGAAAAAATGCGCAGTCAGATCCGCGGCCTGAATCAGGCAGTGCGGAACATTGAAGACGGCGTATCCTTCATTCAGACCACTGAAGGATATCTGCAGGAGTCGGAAGATATTCTGCATCGTATCAGGGAGCTGTCAGTTCAGGCTGCAAACGGTATTTATTCTTCGGAAGACCGGATGCAGATTCAGGTGGAAGTGAGTCAGCTGGTTGATGAAGTGAACCGTATTGCGTCTCATGCCCAGTTTAACGGCATGAACATGCTTACAGGACGCTTTGCCGTGCAGACTCCTTTCGCAGAGATTATGCAGCTTCACGTCGGGGCCAATATGGATCAGTCAGAAAGAATCAATATTGGAACAATGACGGCTTACGCGCTGGGTTTGGTTAACGACCAGGGAACCGGTAAAACGGCGTCCATTTCAACAGTGGAAAATGCCAACCGGACCATTGGACTTGTTGACACAGCCCTTAAACGGGTAAACAAACAGCGTGCGGATCTTGGCGCTTATCAGAATCGTTTTGAAATAGCGACCCAGGGTGTGGCCATAGCCGCGGAGAATCTCCAGGCTGCGGAATCACAGATCAGGGATGCCAATATGGCAGCTGAAATGGTGAACTATACAAGAGATTCGGTTCTGGCACAGGCCGGCACTGCAATGCTGGCTCAGGCAAACATGCGGACTCAGTCCGTTCTTCAGCTTCTTGACTGATTTGCCTGGTTTCCGTCTATAAACGCGGATGAGATTTCTGGATGTCATCTTTTCCGCGGGGGTTCCGGAGAGGCCGCGTCACTCTCCGGCCAATCCCCTCTTGTGAAAAGAGGATGAGGAGGTCAACATGGATGTGATGCGCCTCACCAACGCAAATGCGATGAGGAACATGGAAGTTCCTGTGGGCAAAGAGCGCGTCAGCGGCAAGGCTTCATTACCTAAAGCCACGGCTGCGCCCCTTCCCAAGGTGAAAAACGAGGTTACAGAAAGGCAGGTTCAGGCCATACTGGACAGGTTAATAAAGAATACCCGCTTTCAGTACGATATCAGTAACAAAGTGGGCTATTTTGTGGTAAAGATAATCGATCAGGACACGAACAAGGTTATCAGGGAAATTCCGTCCCCCGAACTGCAGAAGGTCCACGATGGTATCGAACAGGCACTGGGTATTCTGTTCGACGAAAAAATATGATAAGATATATCTGGTTAGGCCGGGAAAAAATCTTTTTTCCCGGCCGCCGGATATGACTTCAGGCTTTTTCAGCTGTTATTTTTCCGTCATTATTCCGGGACTACCAGAGGTGTTTGCAAATGGCTGATATTAGTATTCCCGGCGTTTCTTCCAAATACAACACAACAAAACTCATTGACGATCTGGTTGCGGCGGAAAAGATACGCCTGACACGCATGGAAGAACAGGTTGAATCGTATAAAACAGCAAAAGATACCTGGCGGCAGGTGAACCGCGATCTGGGAGATCTGCAGAGAGCTGTTAAATCGCTTTACGGGTTTGAAAATCCTTTTGCCGAAAAAAAGGCTTCCTCTTCCAATGAAAGAATACTGACCGCGAGCGCCGACCGTACGGCCCCTTTTGAAAACTATTCCATTAAGGTAAAACAAGTTGCTACCGCCGACCGTTTTATGACGGCTTCGCTGGAAAAAGACTTCAAAGTTAAAGCGGGCACCTATACCTTTCAGGTAGGAGATGAATCCGTATCGCTCCGCTACAAGGGGGGCACACTCTCAGACTTTGTCCGCCGCCTGAACAGGAAGGGCGAAGGTTTAATCCGTGCCTCATCGGTACGTAACACGCCCAATACCCAGGTTCTGATGATTGAATCTCTGCTGACCGGCAGTTCCAACCATCTTGTTTTCGGCGATGACTCGCGTTCCTTTGCCCTTGAAACGGGAATGCTGCGTCCGGCGGTAAGCGGCGGCGCGGAAATGACACTGCGAAGCGCCGCGGAAAAGGCCCGTTCAAACACGGGCGAAATGCTTCAGGCGGCCGCTGTTACATTAAATGAAAACTCCGGGGAGAACTCCGGGAAGTCTGATGTTCTGAAAATAGCTCCTTCCACATCTGTCCGCCTGCCCTTCGACACTTCGGCGGCAGTGGAAGAAGGCATGATTCTGGAATACAGCTACCGGGTTATTGAGTACAGCCAGGCTGATATGACTCCCCCGGAAGCTCCCGGTCCGCAGTGGCCGCAGGTACCGCAGGCAGAGTTCTCCGGTTTAACCGTTAAAAGCGCGGATAACGCCTTTGAAACACCGTCGGCTGAGCAGGGCCCTCCCCCCGCAGTTATTTCAAATGAAGTGTTTTCTGTGGAAGGAAACGGAGAAACAGCACTGCTTCCGGATATAACGCAGACCGGAAACGAATTCCAGACCGTCAGGGTAGACGCCTCCAGTCTGCCGGGCTCTGTTTCATCTTTTCTTATTAACAATACCAACACGTACAAAGCAATTGAAATTACCGATGTGCGTCTTTACAATCCCGGCCGGCAGGACAATCTGGAGCCGGCAAATCCTGTTTCGGCAGCAGGCGATGCTGTTGTGGAATTTATGGGCATTGAAGCCTGGCGTTCCACAAATACCATTGACGACCTGGTTGACGGTATTACCCTGGATTTGAAACGGCCTTCCAGAGACGAAGTGGAAGTAAGCGTTGAACCTGATACAGAAGCGGCCAAGGACGGAATAATCCGTTTTGTGTACGCGTACAATCAGCTGCTGACACGTATTCTTGTTCTGACAGGCTCCAATCCGGAAGTTATTGATGAGCTTGAATATCTTGAAGACGATAAAAGAACAGAACTGGAAGAGCAGCTGGGCTCCTTACGGGGAGATTCATCTCTTAACCAGCTGAAAAACAGGCTGCAGGGTATTATCTCCGCGCCGTACGCAACTCATTTGGAATCGGAGCTGGTTCTTCTGGCTCAAATGGGTGTATCCACAAACGCCGCGGCCGGAAGCGGAGGAACTGTGGATTTTTCAAAACTCCGGGGCTACCTTGAAGTTGATGAAGAGAAACTGGACAATTTTCTGCAGACTCAAATGGACGCAGTTAAGGAACTCTTCGGCAATGACACCGACGGCGATATGGTAATTGATTCGGGCGTTGCTCAGGCCCTGGATGAATATCTGGTTCCATACACCCGTTCGGGAGGCATGGTCAGCACGCGCATTGCGCGGCTTGATACACAGATAGAAGCTAAAAAAGACGATATTTCTGATTATGAAGACTATCTGGAAGATTATGAGAACGATCTAAAACGGCAGTATGGTAATATGGAAGCCATGTTAAATCAGCTGGAAAGCAGTTCCCGTGAATTGGACAACTTCAGCAAACGTCAAAGCGGAGGACGTTAGCCTTTAATTAATGAGGACTTTACATGAAAATTAGCATCAACGGCAGCCCTGTTGATTTTACCCTGGAGAAAGAACAGACCGCTGAAGATATACTGACCGGTATGAGTTCCTGGCTGGAGGACAGGGGAATGCTTGTAGCCGGTATTCAGCTTAACGGCGAGGCAGTTTCTCTGGACGGCGCAGAATGGAAAAAAAACATGGTAGAGAGCATTGATACCATGGAATTTCAGGTAATGGATCACCGGGAAGCCCGTGCTTCCCAGCTCCAGACCGCCAGAGATTTTTTTACCCTGATGAATCAGGCCGCCGCCTCTTCCGACAGCACAGCACTGGAGGAGCTTGCTGCCGGCTACGAGGATGTAAAAAAACTGCTGCCCCACCTGCTCTCGGAAGGGACCGTTCCGGCAGATCCGAACATGCTTGACAGCTCTCTGGCAAATGCCGGATTTCCTCCTTCCGGAGGGAAATCCTGTAATTTTGACTCCATTGCTTCCGATACAGGCCGTATGGCACTTATTCTGGATGCCCGGTTTCAGGAAACAGCCTCTCCTCAAAAAACAGCCCGTTCAACGGTTTCAACCCTTGTATCCATAGCGGAAAATCTGGAAGATGTTGCAGTACAGCTCCAGACAGGAAAAGACAAGGAAGCCATGAAGACCATTGTGGTTCTTTCCGAAATGCTTCAAAGTCTGATGCGCAGTCTCTCATGGCTGCCGCCTTCCGATAAGAGCCGCGAAATAATCAGTGATATGAATTCGGTTCTATACGAGCTTGAAGAAGCACTGAAGGCTTCGGACACTGTTCTTATCGGCGATCTTCTGGAATACGAAATTAAGCCCCAGCTGCTGGAGCTTCCAGGCAGACTGGATGCAGCCGGAGAAACTGAATGATAATGTATATACCCCTTCTTCAATCCAAGTATTACAGCACTCAGACAGACTGGCAGAACATGGCCATTATGGGCGGTATCATACTTGTCCTTATTATGTCGCTGATACTTTACAACAAAGCCAGTATGGGGCCCAGCCGCGGGCGGAATGGAAAAAAGTTCAGCCGCCGGGCGTTCCGGAGAGAAGCCGCCGCCATAGGGCTGACAAAATATCAGACACGTCTTCTGGAAAATATAATCCGCACTTACAAAGTGCGCCGCCCCTTCAACCTGCTTTCCAATACCCGCGATTCAAATGTAACACTGGGTAAAGCGCTCCGCGATATTGACCACATGGAAGCCAAGACCTCCGTGAAAGAACAGCGGAAACTGGAATTGTACCGGATTAAGCAGCGGATAGACCGAATTTTTGCGGACACAAACCGCATGGCGTCCACCCGGCAGCTCCGGCTGGGACAGAATGTTACCTTCCAGCAGGAAAACGGCAACCGTTTTACTTCCATCATAACAGCCAACCTTAAGGAATTTTACTGTGCCCAGGTTCCCCTGAACTACGGCGGTGAACAGGTAAAATGGCGTAAGGGTACCAAAATTAAATTATTCATATGGGGTGTGGATAATGAAGAAATGGTTTTTGAATCGAAGGTGCTCGGCTATACCAATGTCAAAAAAATTACCAGTGTCATGCTGGGGCATACCAACAGGATAAACAGGGCTATTCAGCGCCGTTACCGCCGCCGCCCCATAAAGGGAAACTGTCTTTTCTTCGCGGTCCGGATTATAGAACAGAAACAGGGACGCAAAATTAAAAGGCAGGCGGTGGTTCTTAAAGAACAGCATCTGGGGCACATGATAGACCTCTCACCGGGAGGCTGCGCCTTTTCAACTCAAAGACCCCTTCCCCGCGGAGAACTGATAAAAGTAATTTTTGAACCTGAACGGGGTAACCAGGTTGTTGCATACGGAAAGATAGTAGACAGCCGCCTGATAACCAGAAGCAAAACCATTCTGCACATTATGTTTACCCAGGCTTCCAGCCAGAATCTTAATAAAATAAACGACTACGTTTACTCGTTTGAATAGGACACCATGAAACTGCATTCCATTGACCAGATAGTTAAAAAAGATATTCCGCTCCAATACAGAAACGAATATTCCGCCGTAGGAGATATTGAACTCTCTCAAGGTGAAAAAAGCCGCATTCCCATTGTATTCTCAGTGGAAATGGAGCCCTCGGGAAATTTGAAAATCAATGTAAAAGTATTAGAAAGAATCAGTTATCCCCTTCTTCCTGTAATACGCGCCCTGAAAGAAGAAATTAAACAGCTGCAGCACGAAGGCAAACTCCTGTGAATACCGTTGTCAGCAGCAACAGCCCGGAAGAAACCCGTCAGGCGGGACTCAGACTTGCCGCATCTCTCAAACCTGGCGATGTGGTGGCTCTCAGCGGAGTACTGGGCGCGGGAAAAACTGTTTTTGTTCAGGGAATGGCTGAAGCTCTGGAAATTAAAGAACCGGTAACCAGTCCCACATTCACCCTTATAGGTGAATATCAGGGTAAACTTCCTCTCTATCATATGGACCTCTACAGATTGGGCAGCCCCGGAGAATTTGTCTGGCTGGGAGTGGAAGAAATGCTGAACGGCAAAGGTATTACTGTTATAGAATGGGCTGAAAGGGCTGGAGAGGAACTTCCCGAGCGGAGTATCAGTGTGGAAATTGCTCTGACAAAAGAAGGACACCGCAGTATCAGCATTAAACACGCTGCCGGAGAAACCGAATGAAAATTCTTGCTCTGGAATGTTCCGGGAAAATACTCTCCGCGGCTCTGCGCACGCCTGACGGTTTATGGGAAATATCCATTGACGCCGGGTTCCATCATGTGGAAACGCTCATGAGCGCCGTATCATCCCTTATGGATCTGGCCGGTGAAAAGCCCTCGTCTCTGGATCTGACGGCCTGTTCAGCCGGACCGGGTTCTTTTACCGCTCTGCGAATTGGAATGTCCACGGCCAAAGGCATTGCCCGGGGAGCAGGATGTCATCTGAAAACTGTTCCCACCCTTCCCCTTCTTGCCGCGGGCCGTGAACACTGGCCGGGCATTGTTATACCGGTAATGGATGCCCGTAAAAAACGGGTATACGCGGCAGCATTCCGGCAGGGGGAAAGAATTCATGAGGATGCCGATACAGACCTGAAGGAATTTCTGGAAAAATTTTCCAAAGAGCACCCCATTCTGGTTACAGGGCCGGATGCCGGAATAGCTTCAGAATATCCCGGTATAACAGTGGATCCTCTGCACGCAGTTTCCAGGGCCGCCGTTCTGGCGGATATGGCCGCTGACGCCCTCCGGAAAGAAGGGCCCGACCCGCCGGATACAGGCCCGCTCTACCTTCGCTTGAGCGAAGCCGAAGAAAATCAGCTTCAGGGAAAAATCGTCCATGAACAATAAATATCACGAGGATCTGGCAGAATTTCTTGATATGGTATCAGACGAAATAGGAACTCTGGAAGAAGTTCCCGAAAACCTCACCTTAAATGATTCCCCCCATGAGCAGCAATTTCTTCCGGATGAATATTCCAGCACTGACAATCTGGATTTTATTCGGGATAAAGCCAGCGCCCGGTACATACAGTGCCTTCTGAAAGCCCGGGAAAAAGCGGATATTCCCCAAATTATTTTTGATACCAGCCTGAAGATCCGCTGGCGCAACACCGCCTACAGACGTTTCCGCGAAACGCCCGGGCTGCTCTACGATTATAAAAACCGCACCTTTGAAGATTTTTTCACTACCTTCTCAGCCGGAAACGAAGAATGCTCAAAAGAACGTCAAAAACTGTTTGCATCATTAAAGGATCCCTCAGGAGGGTATTCATGGCAGGGCCCTGTAGAAGGCACAGGCCCCAATCTCAAACTGATCAAGGCCCGCCTCTCCATATCACCAATTCTTTTCGACAAAACGGATCCCGAAGCGCCGCCTCTGCTGTATATTGCTGTTCTGGACGACTTCTCTTCCATGTACAAAGAACTTCTGCACAGCAGTTTTCTCAGCATACTCAAGGCCTCTCTCCTTAAAGATGAAGATACCGGAAACCACATTCAAAGAGTGAATATTTTTTCCCGGCTTCTGGCCGAAGCGCTGATGCAGAGAAAAAGCCTGGGCGATGTCCGCTGGATTGATATTGATCAGAATTTTATTGACGATATTGGAGTACTGGCCGCTTTCCACGATGTAGGGAAAATTGGCACTTCGGAAAGCATTCTGCAGAAAAACGGTAAACTGAATAAACAGGAATGGGAAGTAATGAAGGAGCATACCACAAACGGAGCACTCATTATGGCATCCTATCCTAACCCTATGGCACAGGAAATAGCCCGTTCCCACCACGAAAAATGGGACGGTTCAGGGTATCCCTTCGGCCTGTCCAATACAGAAATTCCGCTGGCCGGACGCATTGTGGCTGTTGCCGATGTTTATGACGCGCTGAGAACCAAAAGGCCGTACAAAGAAGCCTACACCGAAGAAGAAACGTTCAGAAACATAAAGGAAGGAGCCGGCACCCACTTCGACCCGGGTATTGTGGAAGTTTTTGAAGAGATACGCGAAGAGTTCAATCAGGCATTTCAGGAACTGGCCGACTGAGGAACAGACCATGGCACATTTTGAATTTTTTCTGACCGACTCCCTGGAAAAGGTTTTTGCCGACAGCCGGCCGCGGCCCATGACAAAGAAGCACCTT
>PDRU01000079.1 GCA_002748225.1 Spirochaetales bacterium
TTTACAATGCGCTTTGTGGCTTCTTCTACGGCTTCCCGGTGGTTAAAGGCGCTGATGCGTATAAAGCCTTCACCCATTGTGCCGAAGCCGCTGCCGGGTGTTACAACCACATCGGCTTCTTTCAGCAGACGGTCGAAAGTGGCCCAGGAGTCTTCGCCGGTTTTTACCCAGACGTAGGGGCTGTTTGTTCCGCCCCAGGCCTGGTAACCGATGTGTTTCATTGCGTTGAGGATAATCCGGGCATTTTCCAGGTAGCCTTTGATAAGACTGCCGGTTTCTTTCTGCCCTTGGGGGGTATAGACGGCAGCGGCGGCTCTCTGAACGGGGTAGGACACTCCGTTGAATTTGGTTGTGTGGCGGCGGTTCCACATATCTCTGAGTTTTATACCGTCTATTTCCAGAACTGAGGGCACAACGGTAAAAGCGCAGCGTGTACCGGTAAATCCGGCTGTTTTGGAAAAGCTGCGGAATTCCACGGCGCATTTTTTGGCTCCGGGAATTTCGTAGATGCTGCGGGGAAGCTTTGGATTGCTTATAAAAGCTTCGTAGGCCGCGTCAAAGAGTATGAGTGCTTTTGTCTGCAGTGCCCAGTCTACCCAGAGGGCCAGCTGCTCTTTTGATGCTGTTGTTCCGGTGGGATTGTTGGGGAAGCACAGGTAGACCAGATCGGCGCCCTGGGGCGGCAGACTCTCCGGCAGCGGGACAAATCCGTTTTCTTCTGTTCCCTCCAGATAGACCAGTCCTTCATAGCGTCCGTTCTTATGCGCTCCGGTCCGGCCGGCCATAACGTTGGTATCCACGTACACCGGATAAACGGGATCGGGAACGGCAATAGTTATATTCCGGGCAAAAAGTTCCTGAAAGTTGGCGGTGTCGCATTTGGCTCCGTCTGAAACAAAAATATCAGCCGCGGAAATATTGCAGCCGCGGGAAGCAAAGTCGTTTTCAGCTATGGCTTCACGGAGAAACGCGTAGCCCTGTTCCGGGCCGTAGCCCCGGAAGCTTTCGGCACTGGCCATTTCTTCCACGCCCTTGTGGAATGCCTCTATAATTGACGGAGAAAGCGGATGGGTAACATCGCCAATACCCAGTTTTATAAGTCTGCGCTCCGGGTTGTTCCGGCTGTGGGCTGCCACTCTCCGGGCAATTTCCACAAAAAGGTATCCGGCCTGCAGTTTACTGTAATGGGGGTTGAGTTTCAGCATGAATGTATCCTAGCACAGCAGCGGGTGTTACGGTCAATTATTATTTATTGCTGTCCGGGGCTTTTTCCCCGGTCTGGTGCGCTGCGTTCCTGTAATATTGCGAATCTGGCGGTATTTGTATTCATCAAGTATTTCCGAATATTTTTCGTACACAATGCTGCTTATTTTTTCCCAGGACAGATACAGGCTGTGCCGTGCTTCTTCTCCTGTATGTTTCCGGAGTTCGGTATTTTCCAGAACAGACTTTATTTTGGCCGCGTAAGAGGCGGCGTCGTTATCCGCCAGAAAGCCGTTGTGTCCGTCTTCAATACCGTTGGCTGTTGTGGCACCCCGGACGAACAGGGTGGGTACCGAAAGCCCCGCGGCTTCACGGGTGGCCAGAGACGCATTGTCGTAAAGTGAGGGAAAAAGGAAAAGCGCGGCGGCGGCATAGGCTGTTTTTAACTGAGCCCTCTCATAAACCGGTCCGATAAAACGGATATATTCTGAAAGTCCGTTCTTTAGAACATACTGCTGCATTTCTTCAGCATCTTCTCCGGTGCCGACAAAGCGCATCTGAAAAGCCGTGCCTGAATTACGCAGAATCTTCAGACTGTCAATGAGCATACGCAGGTTCTTTATCCAGCGGTGCTGTCCCACGTAGAGCAGAACGGGGCTCTCTGTGTCCGCCTGGAGTATTTCCCGGCCCTGTGCCGCTACTTTTTCAGCGTTCTCGCTGCTTTCCAGGCTGATGTCGCTGCCGTTGGGTACGTACTCTACCGGCCCTTTGTAGCCGTAGCTGCGCAGTGTTTCAATAATGGCCTCATTGGGAACCCATACCGAATCCGCCTGCTCGTAAAACCGGACAATCAGGGATATTGCCTGATCAATGAGCAGGTCCAGCCGCATCCATGAAGCAAAATCGTCCCGGTATTTGGAATGAAACGTTGCCACCAGGGGAATGTTGCGTTTTTTTGCCAGGGTATAGGCGTAGTTGCCGCTTATAAAGGGGCAGTGGGCATGGATAAGGTCGAAAGGTATCAGTTCAATGGTTTTATTGAAGCTTCTGTCGACACGGGGAACGCCCAGGCGGTAGGGGTCGGCAATAACCGTGCGAAGGGAGCGGTAGCGCAGCACGTTTGCCTGTTCGGAGGAAAAACCTGAGTCTTTCGGCTGGGCACCGGCTGTTTCACCGCGCTGCGGAACAAGAGGGCCTACGGCAAAGCTTGGACCGTGTTTTTTGTTCAGCCAGTAGGCGTAGTTATACGCCGCAACAGCCACACCATCCATTATGGGAGGCAGTGAATCGTTAAATTGCCCGGTAATAATCATATCAATTCCTCTCTGTATGTTTGAGATACCGCTGATATTTGGCAGCCGAGCGGGTTTTGTCTTCCAGGTCTGGAAGCGGTGTTACAGCCCTTCTCTGATAGGGCGTAACAATGAAAATATTTGTTTTCAGCGGTTCGTTTTGTTCATCCTGCCATTCTGAAAATGGCGGTTCAGACGGTTTAAAGGAAAAACTGCGGTCCCGGATGTCGCGTTCTTCCAGCGTCTTTTCCATCAGCCCGCCCCAGCGCAGTCCGTTTTTTCCCGGCCCGAAATGACTGAAGCTCACCAGTTCTTCCATTTCAGTATCCAGCTGTGAACTGTCGCGCAGCCAGAGGAAAACCGGTTCTTTTTTTTCGGCGGGTTCGGCGGTTTCAGCTGTTTCGGCGGGTTCAGATGATTCAGATGATTCTTTCATCTGTTGAAGCAGTGTGTCGGCGGGCCATATACGCAGGGCCTCTTCCTGATTTGCCAGTGACTGGTTAAATTGTTTTACATAGAGAAGAAAGTTTGTGTATTCCCTGTATCCCATGGCTGCCCCGGATGAGAGAAGCAGCTGGTCGGCGCTGTCCCTGGCGGAGCTTTCCGGGGAGGCCGGTTCCAGTATCAGGCTGTCGATCCGGTTCTGATCAATACCCGAGAGAAAGAATACACCCATATTTCTTATTCCGGCCTGATAAAAAGCGGGCAGAACAGCCTGTATCATTCTGATACTGTCGGCACGCAGTACATTGTCCGGAACAAATACGGCGCTGGCGCCTTTGGCTATTTCAGCGGTAAGCAGCTTTGAGGGCAGCGGCGGCCGGCTGTCGAGGTACTGGTTGAGGGCCTGAACCTGTTCAGGGGTATAATTGCTGTTATCAGGCCGGCAGGCACTGAGCATGAGTACTGTTGAGCTGAGAAGAAAAAGTAATAAAAAAAACGATTGTGAAATATTTCTCGGGTAGTGCATAGGCTGCTTTTATTTCTCCATAATTTTAATATTATTATTGTTCAGGATATTAACAAGATTATTCAAGTCGTCCGGTTTAAGGAGCAGGTTCACAGGACGGTGCTCCCGGAAATAAAGTACCGCTTTGGAAGTGCCTGTACGGCGGTATCCGGTAATGTTGGGAAAATTGTGACACTCGGCATTATGGCGGTAATGCAGAAAAAGGCAAAGCTGTTTTTGATCAACCCTTATGTAGGGACGCTGATTGCCGTAAACAATCAGAAATAAAACAATCAGGGCGCCGACAGTGTATATGGCTAAATCCAGCAGCCGGTAGTGAACAATAAGCGGCTGAAGGGCCGGAATAAAGGGCAGCAGAAACGCGTAGTGGGCCATCCGCGTTAAGGGATGATGCTTGAATAAAACAGGAAATGACTGCCGGGTTTCTTCTGCCATGGACTTATCGGTTTTCCGGAACTTCTGCTTCATCGGCTACTGAGCAGTTGCGGCCGGCGGCCTTGGCACGGTAGAGGGCCTTGTCGGCTGCCGCAATCAGTTCGGCCGGGCCGTCTGTATTGGAACGGAAAGATGCCACGCCCATGCTGACAGTAACAGTTGCCCCGGTGTCGTTTCCTCCGCGGGCTGCGATAAGTGTCCGGGCTTTTTCGGCTACCAGCATGGCGCCGTCTAAATCGGTTTCCGGCAGAATAACGGCCATTTCCTCTCCTCCGTAGCGTGCTGCGGTGTCGGAAGCGCGGCAGCTTTTTTTAAGTAATTCCGCGACAGTCCGGAGTATTTCATCGCCTGTCTGGTGTCCGAAGGTGTCATTAAATTGTTTAAAATGATCAATATCGCAGATTATAAGGCTCAGCATGCGGCTGTAGCGGGTACAGCGTTCAATTTCCTCCTGAATTTTCCGGTCGAAGTAGCGGCGGTTAAACAGACCGGTCAGTTCATCGCGGAACGCCATGTCCGAAAGGCTGTCGCGTTTTTTATTGTAGTAGAGTTTGAGAGAGCGTATTTTTGCGGCCATTTCACTGCTGCCTGCTTCGCTGGCCAGTTCATGTACTTTTTTTTCAAAAATAATGGTGTCATCAGGCTGCGGCATCTGCTCCTGATGCGGGGAAAGAACAACGTACTGAAGATCGTGGGAGCCTATGCGTATGCGGTCTCCATCCAAAAGCAGTATTGAACCGGCACGTCCGCCGTTAACATATGTGCCGTTTGTACTCTGCAGGTCGGTGAGGGTATATCCTGTGCCGGACCATTTAATGGCCGCGTGCTTTCGGGAAACCCGTTTATCCGGAAGACAAATATCGGCTTCCTGGCTGCGTCCCACTATGTATTGCTGTCCCTTGGAGAGCCTGAGATTGGAATCCAGGTAATAAATATAGTGCTTTTCCATTGCCTTAGATTTTATGACGGCTGGGACGCTATAGCAAGATCATTTGCCGCCAGCTCTGCAACAGCTCCGGCCATGTAAAAGGAGCCGCATATTAATATGGATCTGTGCTCTCCGGCCATTTCCAGAGCTTTTCTGAAAGCCTCCGCCGGATCCGGAATAAGAAGGGTGGCGGTGTTACAGCGGCGGAAAGAAGCCGCCACTTCTTCCGGACGGCTGGGTTTGAAGGTGCCGGGCGTACTGACAATAACGTCTTTAAAAATACTGGATGTTTTTCCGCAGAGGCGGCGGGCCATGGCCAGATGGTCTTTACCAAGGACAGAGCCGAACAGCAGAAGAGGATTTTTCCCGGCCAGGGGCGCAAAGGCTTTGGATAATTCTTCTACGGAGCGGGGAGTGTGGGCTCCGTCTATAAGAATAAGCGGATTAAGGCGCAGAAAATGAAAACGGCCGGGAAGCGTCAGCTGCCGCAGGGCTTCTGCCGGCTGCCGCATGAGGAATTCCCGGGAGCTTGTTTCCCGCACTGCGGCCAGGGCCAGGGCGGCATTTTCAGCCTGAATACGGCCTCCCATGGCCAGGTGAACTGTTTCAGGAGGAGCATTCTTCCAGTGAAGTTCCCAGGAAAAGAGCGGCGGCCTGCTGTCTCCGGCGGGGGCTGAATTCCCGGGCAGCGGACGGATTTGTTTCAGTCTGCTGCTTAAAAAGGTAAGAGGTAATTCCTTTACCGCAGCGTTACGGCGCAGTACCCTTCTGACAGGGCCTTTTTGCCGTGCCGACCAGACAGGCACACCTCTTTTCATTATTCCGGCTTTTTCCCGGGCAATGGAACTGATTCTGCTGCCCAGTATGTCGGTATGTTCCAGCTCTATGGGCGTTAGAATAACCGCAAGAGGCGATCTGATAACGTTTGTTGCGTCCAGGCGGCCTCCCAGACCTGTTTCAATAACCATTCTCTGGCAGCCGCACCGGCGGAAAAGCACAAAGGCCAGCAGGGTAAGCAGTTCAAAGGTGCTTGCGTGTCTTTCTCCCCGCAGATCTTTTTCCACATCGGGGAGCTTTTGGAGTATTTCTCCGGCACATTCGAGAGCTTCATTCTCCGGAAAGGGGAGGCCGCAGATGCAGAACCGTTCGCGGTAATTAATGAGGTGGGGAGAGCTGTAAACACCGGTTTTGAATCCCTGAGCAGAAAGAAGTGCGCCAATAAAAGCGCCTGTAGAACCTTTGCCTTTGGAGCCGGCAATATGAATGGACGGTACAGAATCCTGCGGATTGTCAAAGGCGGCACAGAGTCTGCGCATTCTATCCAGCCGGTATACCCGGTTGGGGTTTCCCGCCGGCAGAGATTTTTCCATATTTGTGCGGTTTTCAAATTCCTGAAAAACAGCATCCAGAGTGGCGGGGATCACTGCAGTTCCAGCGCCCGCCTGTGAGCCGGGAAACCTTCGTATTCTGCCAGTAATGCGGCTTGAGGCGCCAGACTTTTCAAACCTTCACGGCTCATATAGATAACGCCGCTGCGTTTTTTAAAGTCGTGTACAGACACTCCGGACCAGGTGCGGGCACGGCCTCCTGTGGGAAGAACCGCGTTGGGTCCAACGGCGTAGTTGGCCGCGGAAAAGGGTATGTTATTCCCCAGAAGTATTTCACCGGCATTGCGGATAAGTCCCATGGTTGCAAAGGGATCGGCGGTGCGGATTTGCAGATGTTCGGTTGCAAACAGGTTGCAGAGTTCAGCTCCCTCTTCAATGCTGTCTACCAGAATAACGCCGCCGTATCCGCTGAAAACATCAGTAACAAAGCTTCTGCGCGGCTCGGGCAGGGTATCGCCCATTTCGGAAACCAGACGGGCGGCGTCTTCGGCCAGCTGAGGGGAATTGGTAATAAGCAGAGCGGCTGAATCGGAACCGTGCTCGGCTTCTACAAGCAGGTTGCGGGCTATATCTTCGGCGTCCGGTGTGCTGTCTGCCAGAATAATGGATTCCGAAGGGCCGGCCGGCAGCCCGCAGTCCAGAACATCGCCCAGAAGACGTTTGGCCGCGGCCACATATTTGCTGCCCGGACCCAGACATTTGGCAACAGGCTTTACTGTTTCCGTGCCCAGCGCCAGAGCCGCCCACGCCTGTGAGCCGCCCATGGCATAAACTTCCTCTACTCCGCACAGACGTGCTGTGAACAGACATGCCGCGTCCACACGTCCCCGGCTGTCGGGAGGGCTGGCCATGGCCAGCCGGGGTACCCGGGCAATTCCTGCGGGAACAGCCATCATGTAGAGCATTGAGGGAAAACTCCCCCTGGCACGGGGAATGTAGAAAGCCGCCGATTCAATGGGCGTGGTGCGTTCCCCGGCCATTATACCCGGCCGTATTTCCTTCCAGCGTATACCGTCCGGAGCTTGGTCGGAATGGAAACGCCGTACATTCTCCACGGCGTATTTTATGGCTTCTTTGAGTTTGTCCGGAAGACTCTCTTCAGCTTCGGTAAAATGGAATTCAGGCACGCGTATCGGTGTTGTTTCCGGAGCTTTATCGAAACGGGTATTTAATTCCCGCAGAGCCTTATCTCCTGAATGGCGCACCATTTGTATTATGTCTTTAACCGAATCTGCAACTTCCGCTATGTCAATTTCGGAACGGGACAGAAGCTGCTTTTGTTCGGCTGGAGAGAGGTCGGACCATCGGTATTTATTTACTTTCATAAAGCCTCCGGGAAACAGGCCGTTATTCTATTCCGGGCGGAGTTAGTTTGCAAGAGCGGGGGAATTCTGTGCCGCAACTTGGGCGGTTGTAAGTAGATAGAATGGACCGGGTGCCGGCCGGGTGCCGGTTGGCCGCCGGCTATTTTAAAGACACCTCAATTCTGCCGCCCAGAAGAATGGTATCTTCCGGTTTCAGGCGGCGCGCCTTGCCCGGCATGACCCGTTTTTCGTTAACCCAGGTGCCGTTTGTACTTCCGGCATCTTCAATATACCAGGCTGAACGTATGCGCCGGACAATGCAGTGAACTCTGGATACAAGCGGATCGTTTATGGTAATGGCGTTGCTTTTATCCCGTCCTATGGTCATTTGATCGATCATACGGACCTTTTTACCCTGAAAAACCAGGAATTTCATATTGGTTCTGGGTATGCTGCTGAGTCTCTGTCCGACAGGACTCTGGCCTGCTATTGTTTCGTCCACGTATTTCCTCCCATCCCTTCTATTTTATCATATTTTCCGCAAAATAATGAGGGGATTTATGAAAGAAAGGAAAAAATATTTAAAAAAAGAGTATCTGATAAAAAATGAGTCAATAAAAATAGACTTTATTGAATTATTGTTGTAGAATGTAAGGCATGAAAGCACGTGCGGATTTTCCAGCTATTAATACCAAAGATCCCATAGGTATCGACCCTTCGGGAAACCCTTACAAAATTCTTCTTGTTGATGATTCAATGTTTGTCTGCAAGCAGCTCAGTCAGATTCTTTTGTCTGAGGGCTTTGAAATTGCAGGCCAGGCGGCTGACGGAGTTGAAGGCCTGGAACTTTACAGGCAAATGCATCCGAATGTTGATCTGGTAACCATGGACATTACCATGCCGAATATGGACGGCATTACCTGTCTGGAGAAAATTATCGAATTTGACAAGAACGCCAGGGTTGTCATGGTCAGCGCATTGGGAAAAGAAGAACTGGTTAAGAAATCTCTCATGCTGGGCGCCAAAAACTACATTGTGAAGCCTCTTGAACGTTCCAAAGTGCTGGAGCGTATTAAAGGCGTTCTTGGTTAGATTTTTCCCGGTATTTTAACGGACAGTAATGGGAACACGTGCCGAGATTGAATCAGCCAGTTCCCTGAGTTTTTCTTCTCCAAAAGGTGTGAGGTTTCCCCATGCCGGATTAAGTGTGTCGCCGGGAAGATAGTTCTGCAGCACCCACAGAGGCGCCAGCTCTGCCAGGCCGGAGAGCTTCTGTAATTCTTCTTTTTCAACCAGTCCGGGTACTACGGTTGTGCGTACTTCAAAGTCCACTTTAAAATTCCGGAGCATCTCCAGGGTGCTGCGCAGAGCCAGGGCGGCATTTTCTCCTGATTTTTTCCAGCCCACTTCGCTGTACCGTTCCGGACTTGTTTTCAGATCGACTGCCACATAAGAGAGCTTGTTATCTTTGAGCAGTGTATAAAGGGCTTCCGGATAGAGTCCGGCCGTGTCCAGTTTAACCGGCAGGCTGAAATGTTCCGCTGTCTCCATGAGTTCAGGAAGCAGCGGATGCGTTAAGGCTTCTCCGCCTGAATAAACAATTCCTCCCAGCAGCCGGGCCCGTTTTGCAAGGAAATTTTTCAGCAGGCTCATGTCGGCATTTAAGGGTTCACTCAGGCGGTTTAAATTGACAAATCCGGGATTATGGCAGTAGGGGCAGCGCAGAGGGCAGCCCGGTAAAAACACGGCCGCCGCCACCCTTCCCGGATAATCAAGAAGGGTGGTCTTTACCAGAGCAAAGCGGCCGTCTGCTATCAAGGCTTGGTTCTGGCTAGGCGCTGACCGCCGCTGCCAGTGATACATGAGATTCCAGAGCGCTCACGGTTGATGCTCTTCCAATCTCATTGCCGTCTTTATCCAGAAGAATTACTGTGGGAGCGGCAGTAATATCGAAATGGCGGGCTTCCTGCATACCTGATTCACGGTCAACGTCGATGCGCCGTCCCTTCAGAGCGGAATTTTCCAGCCACTGAGCCACAGGCGGGCAGTTGGGACAGGTTTTCCGGAAGAAATACAGGTATTCGGCAACAGGCTGGTTACTCAGCTGAGGCTTGTCGTTTTCAACAACTTTCAGCTGTGCTGTTTCCTTTTGTACGGCGGGCTGGCCGGACACCGAGTAATTGGCGCGCATACCGTATTCTTCTTTTTTGCCTTTATTCCAGTTCCGTACAGATCTGTAATATCCTACTATCCGGGCGTATACCTCGGTTTCCCTGCCGTCAATCTGCGACTTGCTTTCTTTAAGCTTTGCCAGACGGTCGTCAATTTGCTGAATCGTCATAAACATTCTCCTCCAGTTGTTTTCTGAGTGATTCCAGTTCTGCTATTTCCTTATCAATAACAGCTTCCTGTTCACTTCGGCATTTTGGACATCTCTGATGTTCTCCCTCGAGATAGCCATGGACGGGGCACACTGAAAAAACCGGAGAAATCGTAAAATAAGGAAGACGGTATCCGGTCGCAATGGTTTTAACAAGTTCGCGGCAGGCCTCCCAGTCCTTTATCCGTTCTCCCAGGAATCCGTGAAATACGGTTCCGCCGGTATATTTAATCTGCAGATCGTCCTGCAGGTCGAGGGCATCAAAAATGTCTTCAGTAAAGTCCACCGGAAGCTGGGTGGAGTTGGTGTAGTAGGGATCGTCCGCGCCGGCTGTAATAATGTCCGGGTAGTGCTTCTTGTCGTGGCGGGCCAGTCTGTAGCTGGTACTTTCAGCCGGTGTAGCTTCCAGATTGAACAGATCTCCGGTTTCTTCCTGGTAGTCGGACATGCGGGCGCGCATATAATCCAGAATGTCCAGGGCAAAATTTCTTCCTTCCGGGTCTGTAAGCGGAACGCCTTTGAAGTTCAGCAGGCATTCGTTCATTCCAACCAGTCCTATTGTGTTGAAATGGTTATGCAGATGTTTCAGATAACGCTGTGTGTAGGGAAAAAGCCCCGCGTCCAGTAAATGGTTTATAACCTTGCGTTTGGCCACCAGTGATTCAGCCGCCAGATCCATCATGTGGCCCAGCCGGCCGTAAAAATCAGCTTCCGATTCAGCCAGATAGCCAATCCGGGGCAGATTGATGGTAACAACTCCCAGTGAACCGGTAAATTCGTCTGAACCGAACAAACCTCCGCCGCGTTTGCGCAGTTCCCGTTTGTCCAGCTGAAGCCGGCAGCACATGGAACGCACGTCTTCCGGATTCAGATCGGAGTTAATGAAGTTCTGGAAGTAAGGGGTGCCGAATTTCCCCGTCATTTCAAACAGCAGCCGGGCGTTGGGCGAGTCCCAGTCAAAGTCGGGCGTAATATTATAGGTTGGAATGGGATACGCGAATCCCCGGCCGTTGGCATCGCCTTCCAGCATAAGCTCAATAAAGGCCTTGTTGACCATATCCATTTCCTGCCGGCAGTCTCCGTAAGTGAAATTCTGTTCCCTGCCGCCGACAACGGCCGGCCGGTCGGCCAGATCCGGAGGGCATACCCAGTCCAGAGTGATATTTGTAAACGGAGCCTGGCTTCCCCAGCGGGAAGGTGTGTTCACACCGAAAATAAAGCTCTGAAGGGCCTGTTTGACTTCTTTGTAGCTCAGCTTGTCTGCCCTGACAAACGGGGCCAGGTAAGTATCAAAGCTGGAGAGCGCCTGCGCGCCGGCCCATTCGTTCTGCATAATGCCCAGAAAGTTGACAATCTGGAACATGAGTGTGGAAAGATGCGCGGCCGGTTTGGATGATATCTTTTCCTTTACGCCGCCCAAGCCTTCGGCAATAAGCTGGCGCAGAGACCAGCCGGCGCAGTAGCCGGAAAACATGGACAGGTCGTGAATATGCATGGCTCCCGAGCGGTGTGCTTCCGCTACTTCCGGAGAATAAACATTCTTGAGCCAGTAATTGGCGGTTACCGTACCGGAATTATGGAGAATGAGACCTCCCAGTGAGAAATTAACATTTGCGTTCTCATTCACCCTCCAGTCGGACTGGGAAAGATACCCGTCCATGGTTTTGTCGACATCCAGCAGAAAGCCTTTGGTGTCTCTGATATCTTCATGACGGGAACGGTAGACAATATATGTTTTAACAAGGGCGGAGTCGCCGTGTTCCACCAGAGCCTGTTCCACCAGATCCTGTATTTCTTCAACAGCCGGAACAGAATTGGGATGACGGTCCTTCATAAAATCGCGGAGGAACTCTTCGACACGCCGGGTAATATCTTCCGCCGCTTTTGCTTCTTCCGGTGAATACCCCGCTGCCTTCATGGCCTGAGTAACGGCTTTGCGAATGCGGTTTCTGTCATAGCGGACAACACGGCCGTCACGTTTTACTATACGTTTGACCGGAAAACTTTCTCCAACGCTGATAATATTATTCCAGTCGGTTATTACCTTGTCTGTATTCACTTTGCTGTTCCTTATTCTTCTGATTTCTTAAAACAATTCACCTGCCGCCTGGAGATCTTCCAGTTCATCAGACGGCTCTTTTTTGGCTGCCAGATTATTAATGACATTGACAAATTCGGCCACATCCTCAAATTTTCTGTAAACAGAGGCAAAGCGGACATATGCCACTTTGTCCACGGAAAACAGTTTTTCCAGAACCAGATCTCCTATGGTTTCGCTTCGTATTTCATGGGTGGAGCGGCTCATCAGTGCAGCTTCGTCTTCAACCTGATGAATGAGCTCTTCCACTGTGTTATGCGTAACCGGGCGTTTCTCCATAGCCCTCAGCACACCGTATTCTATTTTTTTCAGATCAAAGTTCTCCCGGCGCCCTGATCTTTTAATAACAACAACAGGTATTTCCTCTATGTGCTCATAAGAGGTAAAACGGTAGCCGCAGCTGATACATTCCCTGCGGCGGCGTATGGTTGTAGCACTCTGATTCTGCCGTGATTCAATTACTTTATCATCACTTTGACCGCACAGCGGGCATTTCATATCTCTAATCCTTACCAAAACGCTATATATAGTTGTTTGAGCGCCGTTAAAAACTATATCACCCTATATGTAGACCGACAAGCCGGCAGGCCGTTTTTTTTGTGTTTTTTATGATTTTTTTTGATTCTTTACAGAGAAACTGCCAGATTTGCCACCCGGCGGTTTTGCAGCTGAAGATTCTCCCTTATCATTTGTGCAGGAGAAAGGACCGCGTCCCACTGCGCCGTACAGGAAAGCGTAATTTCCGCCTCGCGGTTAACGGTCAGCTTTATATTCAGGGGAAGAGGCGGGTTGTTGCCTGTAAAAAGTTTAACTGAAGTTCCGCCGGGGGCCACTTCAAAGGGAAAGTTAGCTTCGTGGAGCGTAAACGGTTTGGACGAATTCAGTATAATTTCCAGCTTTTCGGGGGGCGCTTCGCCGCTGATCTGAATATGAATTGTTTTCCGTCCCAGAAAAGAATGGGAGTTGTGCTCCAGAACAAGAGGCACCCGGCCGGCGGCCGCGCGTACTTCGGCTCTGCGTCCCAGATCTTCCAGAGGGTAATGACTTCCCTCCACGGTCAGTACGGCACTGCCTATGGGAGCCGGACTGCTGATTTGAAGGGTGCGTTTTCCCTCCTGCAGGTTGATGTTATCGGTAATCAGTACCGGCTGCGGGTTGTCCGGTCCGTAGGGGTTGAACTGAAGTATCCAGAGAAGTGTGCTCAGCAAAATAATTGTAAAGATGAAAGATGCGGCCGGCAGCAGCAGGTTTTCGCGGGTTTTTTTGTAGTGCGTGCGCCAGTAATGCAGACTTGTAAACGCGGAAATAAAGGGCATAAGAATTAATGTGGCAATAAGATTGGTGGAAACGCGGTTCAGCAGAAGTGCCCTGGTTACCCCTTCATGAAAATCCTGAACGGTTACAACCATGCTGATAAGGTAGGGCAGCATGGCCAGAAGCAGAAAAGCGGTTTTCCAGCGGATATTGCGGAGGCTGGTCAGCATAAAGAGCATGACCGTTGTCCAGATTGAATATGTGGCTGCGGTAATGTTAAAGGCCAGCAGGACAATGGTACCCGCTACTGAAATGGCCACAGCGGTATAGGAATAAAAATGCGGAGTGCGGGGCAGCGGCAGACTGCGCGTCAGCAGCATGAAATTCAGCGACAGAACCACAGCAAGGGCAAACTTGAAAAAAACAAAAGTTCCGGGAACATGGTGCCACAGCTCGGGAAAGTCGTTGAGCAGAAGGGTTTCTTCCACCAGCAGTGTTGCAAGGAAAAAAAACAGAAAAACAAGGGCAAACAGAAGCAGCATGGCCCACCAGTATTTTCCGTAACGGCGCAGGTTGAGTACAACAGGCCGGAAGCGCAGCAGGGCAAGAATCAGCAGTAATGCTGAAATTCCCAGTAATCCGGCCACCAGATGAAGTTCGGGTATAACCTGAGGCATAAGAGCGGAAAAAGGCTTGAAAAACAAATAGGAGCTTTCCGTGGCTCCGGGAATGGTTTCTATCTTATTATCCAGGCGGAAAACGGCTTCTTTGAGTGTCCGGATGCTCTGATTCTGCACTCTTGTTTCAATACGTCCGCCGCCGCGGATGCGGATAGCCGGTATACCTGCGTTAAGCCAGCTTCCCAGCGCGCCGCTGCCCTGCCGGAGTCCAAAACGGACCATTTGTATATCGGTACCTCTCAGATGATAGGGAATGTATAAACTGCTCAGAACGCGGGTCAGATCCCTGACAAGCCAGCCCGGGGTTATTTTTTTGCTTTCGCCCGCATCGACGCGCCAGTATTGAGGAACTTCGGCACTGTCTATGTAGAGGGTAAAGGTTTCTTTAACGCCCGAATATTCACTGGCGGCCTGACGGCTGCCGAAGGGATGAGACGGGCTTTCTCCTGTTTCGGCCCCCAGAAACATCAGTATCATATTATGTTTCGGCTTTTGCTTTTGGGCCGTTTGAGCTATTTCAAGCAGAAAGGCCAGGGAAAAAGCTCCGCCGTCTACAGGGGCGGCCAGAATAAAATTCCCCGGGCGGGTGCCGGGAATAACAGCACTCAGGCTGGCTGAATACGAATAACCGCTTGAGGTTTTGTCCAGCGGCGTGCGGGTGTAGGGAATATTCAGTTCTTCCAGGCGCTGAGCAATGAACCGCAGTGCTTCCTTTTCTCCTGCTGAGCCGTCTTCCCGGTCCGGAAGGCTGTTAAACCATTCGGTATCCCGTTTTACATCTGCCGGAGAGGCAAAAAGTACTGAGGAGAGCAGGAGTAAAACGGCGGCGAATCCTGAGCGGTTCATAATGCACAACGTTAGGTTGCAAGGGCTAAATGGTCAAGTGGAGAAGCGGCCGCCGGCGAACACCGGTGAGTAAGCACCGGCGGGTGAAGACCGGCGGCCGCCCGCGCGAGGGATAGAAATGGAAATGGCGCCGGCCGCCCGGCGGAGGGACGGAGCCGGCAAAGGCGGCCGGCATGAGCCATTGAAGTGGATAGCCCGGTACTGCCCGCAGGCAGTACGCGCCCGGAAAACGCCCTGCCGGCTGAATGTGCCTGCCGCATTTCAAAAATCAGTTCAGATAAAATTCCTTGATATCATTAAAAAACTCCTTCCGGCTTTCCTCCCAGGCGTAGAACATGTGGCCGCCCGGATAGTGCTTGAGGGTGAGCTTCTTCTGCTGTTCTTCGGTCAGCTGCATGAGGCGGGCCAGGCGGTCTGTCGCGAAATAGGGTGTAACCAGATCGAAGGTGCCGTGGGTAATGTACACTTTCATGTCCGGATTAATGCTCATTCCGTAGCGCAGATCGTCGGTGGCGCCAACCTGTGTTTCCAGAGCATGCCGGCGGATATCCACTTCCCATTTTTCATTGGCTTCTTCGCTGAGCAGCTCGTAGTGGCGTTCGGTCTGCAGGCCTATTTCTCCGCGCAGCTGGGTGTTGATGCCTGCCGCGAAAACACGGTCAAGCATGTCCAGTGTGGGATCGGGCCCTTCGTGGCTGTCGCGTCCGGGGAAGGGGTCTGTTACGGTCAGGCTGGAGTCGTAAAGGCCCAGCAGCTGCCCTTTTTCCCGCAGCAGGTTTTTGACAAAGAAGTCTATTTCTATGCGGCCGTTGCTGCGCCGGTAGACTTTGCTCTCCAGTCCGATGAAGCCGGCGGCTGTATCCAGCACACGGACCTGTTCCTTTTCCGAGAACATGTTTCCGCAGGCCATTACCGGCATCAGCTGGCGTATGGCAAATTCAGCGGCGCGTCTGCGGTAGTCTTCCAGACTTTCGTTTTCCTTGATCTTCCGGGCTTTTCCATGCACGGCGGCGGCTCCGGCCATTACAGGAAAGGTGTCGATCCAGTGAAGAACGTCGTAGTCCGAGCCGCTGAGAAATGTAAACTCCATGGCCGGAGAAATAAGTATGGCGCCGCTTAATCCCACTCCGTAGTCTTTCTGAAGCATTTTAACCAGTTTGCCGACTCGGAATCCGCCGTAGCTTTCTCCGGCAATGTAGAGCGGGCTTTCCCAGCGGTTTAAGCTGCTGAGGATTGAGCGGATGAATTCGCAGATGGATTCCAGATCGCGTTTGAGTTTCCAGTATTCTTTTTTGTTTTTCCCGGAGCCCGCGGCGCTTTCAGCACTGCCGGCGCTCTCGGAGGCGGTTTTGCCGCCGCTTTCGGTTTTGCTCTGCTCTTCGGTGATCATGCGGCTCAGGCCGGTTCCTATGGGATCTATAAATACAAGGTCTGTAAACGCCAGCCAGCTTTCCTGATTGTCGGTGAGCCGGTAGGGCGGAGCTGCCGGTTCTCCCGAGGCGGTCAGTGTTACCCTGCGGGGGCCCATGGCGCCCATGTGCAGGTACACCGAAGAGGCGCCCGGTCCTCCGTTGAACACGAAGGTAAGCGGTCTGCTGCTGCTTTCGTTCTGCCGGGTATAGCGGACATAAAACATTTCCGCGCGGGGTTTTTCTTCTTTGCGAAGAATTATCCAGTCGGCTTCCGCTGTGTAGTTAAATGAATCTCCATGGATATTCATTGTCCGCTGAACAGATGAACCTTCGGGCTTTGTGTATTTGGCCGGGTTTTCCGTGTTTTGTTTTTTTTCCTGCATATTGTTTTTCCCCTGTTTTTTTTCTACAGAGTAGGTTGGGGATGATAAATGATCAAGAAGCTTCCTGTACGGCTCCAAGCGTGATATGTTATAAGCAATGGATATTCTGAAAGTGATTCAGCAGCGTGCCACGGCCCGTTCTTTTACGGGCGGGGAGGCAGACGCGCAGAGCATAGAGCGTATTCTTGAAGCAGGCCGTCTTGCACCTTCGGCCAAAAACCGTCAGGCATGGCGCTTTGTTGCCGCTGTAGATGAAGATGTGAAAAAATCAATTGCTGAAGCCTGTTACGGAGATAAGCGTGTTGAGCAGGCTTCGTGTATTATTGCTGCCTGTACAACGAATATTCAGTATACAATGCCTAACGGCCAGCCCAGCTACCCTCTGGATTTGGCTTTTGCTGTATCCTATATGGATCTGCAGGCTGTTCATGAAGGGCTCGGTTCCCTCATTCTGGGAACGTATAACGAAGAAGCTGTGCGGAACAGGCTGTCTGTTCCTTATGCCATGCGGGTTGTTCTTCTTCTGGCGATTGGACCGACTGACGACCCTCAGTCTTCATATAAAAACCGGTTTCACAGAGATCGTGTTATAAGTTACAATCACTGGTAATATTTTATATTCTGATAAGGAATTGGTTGATAAATGCCGCAGCCCGGAAAAACGAATCTGAATTTATCTCCTCATGTTATTCTGACAGACAGCGGTGTAAGTTTTTTTATGCAGAAGGGCTACAAACTCAGCAAAATTCCTACAGCTGAAGGCGCTCAGCAGTACGGGGTTAAACTGGCCCAGGTTTCCCCTTCGTCTTTTCAGCATATGCTGAGGATAGGGTATCTTTCCCGCCTGGAATTATCCCGGCCCGAGTTTACATCTGTACGGTCGGATTTAATGGATTTTTCCAAACTCATTTTTTTTGGAATGCTCTATCATCATTATGATCAGGTTGTTTTTGATATGCTGATCAATTCATCCATTATTAAGGAATGGAACAGGGCTAATCCGGGTAACATTATTGACTCTCAGACCCGTATTAACGACTTGTTCCTGCAGGAAGTGCTGTCAAGGAATGCCGGTCAGATAAAGTCTATCCGCAAGGCTATTACGGCTCCGCTGATAGAACGTGTGGGAAATAATTCGTCTCTTCAGGCGGATGAAATTAATAATATGATTTTTATGACAGAAAAATTTATGGATTTTCTGCGGCCGTTTAACTGGTTTATGCTCAGCCGTTTCAGTTCTTATGAGGGGCACCGGCAGCTGATCCAGGAAACAAGCAACATGCTCGACCTTTATATTCGGCGTGCTGTTATTGCTGATTATCTGACGCTTCTGCTGATGGAGCTGGCAATCAGCGCGGAAACACTGAACATTATTTCATTTGCCAAAAAAAATCTTGGCGAGTCTGTTGATGCCCGCGCCCTGCTTTTTGATCCGGCCAGGAGAGATGCCCTGGTGGAAGCTCTTAAAAAAGCCGGAGCGGATCTGACAATTGCCTGGAGTATCAGAAATGCCGCCTTATCTGTTCCGGGAAGCGGTAAAAAACTGGAATTGATTATTTATAACCGGGAAGCGGCTTATCATGAGCTGAAAGAGAAGGTGGAAGAAAAAATGAAATCCGGTAAGGGGGTTTCATTGAGTCAGTTTTATAAGAGCACCGCGGCGGGAAACTCGGAAATGGGGCTTTTATATCTGGGATATCTGCAGGAAGAATGCAACAAGGTGGGAATACGGTTTACCTCTCATGTGGGAGAGAGTAAGGGAGATGTGCCTTCTCTTTCTGTAACGCTTCAGTTCTAAGGG
>PDRU01000036.1 GCA_002748225.1 Spirochaetales bacterium
CTATGGCATGTTCAATAAGGCAGGCTTCTTCCTCTGCGTGTTTTCCTTCAAGTCCCAGAGCTTTTGAGAAGAATTCCACAAGAATTTTGTGTTTGTAAAAAATGGCCTGGGCTGTTTCCATGCCGCTTGGAGTGAGATTGATAAAGGAATTCTTTTCGTAATTAACCAGGCCGCGGCTTTTGAGAGATTTCAACGCACCTGTTACAGAGGGCATTTGAACCGAAAGCATTTCCGCTATGTCCTTAACCCGGGCAACACGGTTTTTTTCTTCAAGAATAAGAATAGCTTCCAGATAATCTTCCATACTGGGTGTGAGATCTTTTTTCTTCATTGTACTTAAAGAATAACAGGTTTGTTGTTCTGCCGCAAGCATTTGTCCATTCTTTCCGCGGCAGCCGGCGCGCGGCGCAGGCGGCGTTCCCACAGCGTGCGCCAGCGCAGAAGCATAAACCATTTGCTTTCAGAGCTGTATTCTATTTCCCGGCAGACCAGTTTCATTGCTCTCCAGCCGCTGTGAATCTCCACTTCGGGAAGTTCCGGTGTTCCCGGACCTGTCTGTATGCCCAGAGGAACGCCTTTGCCGGCGGGAAGCAGGGCGGAACAGCGGGAAGCGGAGAATTTGCTGTTTTTGTGAAGGAGCTTTTCCAGAGCTTCTTTTAAGGCGGTAAACTGCTGTTCATCTTGCAAGGGCAGAATCCAGCAGTCCGGGCGCGGAATCAGAACAGGCCGGGTTAAGAACTGAACAGGTTTATTGCAGGCAGGCAGCAGGCCTGTAACAGGAGGGGGCGGCAGCTGTTCTGTTTCCAGAAGCGGAATAAAAGGCGGAAAGGGCAGGGGCAGTATTTCTGTGCGCTTCCATTGAAGAGATGCCTTTTCCATGGAAAGGCGCATACTCTCCGGCGCGTCCAGTGCAATGAGATATTTTCTTTTGGTTTTCCGGCTATCCATGCTACACTTATACCCTGTTTACATTCGTAAATGGAAAGGTAGGTTGTAATGAAAAACCAGGTCAAGAAGGCTGTCGATGACATTACGGCTGTTTTAGTGAAGTGGGATGGTGTTAAGGCTGTGGTTTTACAGCATTTTGTGGAAAAGGATATCTATGATCCGAATTTTTCCATCAGTCTGGATGTGTTCCGGGACGGAGAAATTCCGGGCCGGGAAGAACGGCAGGCTGCTTTTCCCGAGGCTCAGTATTTTGAATCTTCCGGTACCCGGGTAAAAGACCGTTTTATGCTCAATGATTTGCCGGTCCGTATTTCGTTTAAGGACTGCTCCCGTGTGGATGCCGTACTGGCGGCTCTGGACGGTGATAACTGGCTTTTTATGGAAAGAGGAACGTACCTGTTTCACAGAATTGCGGCCGGAACGGTTGTCTGGACCCGCGATGACTGGATTAACGGTGTGCTTTCCCGTCTGGATAATCTGCCTGATTCTTTCTGGCACACCTGGATAGAATCCAGCCGGCGGCGCATAGACCATTTCCTGAGTGATATGGCTGCCGCGGCTGTAAAAGAAGATGACTTGTACTTCCGGCTTTCGCTTTCCGGTTTTCTGAAGTCTTCTGTTGAGCTGCTGTTTGCTGTTAACCGTGTTTTTGAGCCGGGCCCCCGGGCGTATGCGGCCTATCTGGACATGCTGGAAATACTGCCGGCCGGGTTTGAAGCAAACTGGAACAGTTTAATCCGTGAAGATACGGAACTGCCCCCCGAGCGCAAGCAGGAAGTTGCCGGTCTTCTGGCCCGGGGACTGTTTTCACTGGGGCTTTACACTCAGTGAACTATCCGGTAAAGTAACTTCCGCTTTAATTTTGAGAACAAGAGGGTAAAGTTATGTCCAGAAAATGTGATATTTGCGGTAAAGGAACCATAGCCGGACACAGTGTGCCCAGAAAAGGTCTGCCCAAGAAGAAGGGCGGAGCTGGTCAGCATATCGGTGTAAAATCCAAAAGGCTGTTCAAGCCCAATCTCCACAAGGTGCGCGCCATGGTTAACGGCCGTGTAACTTCCGTTAAGATCTGTACCCGCTGTCTGAAGGCCGGTAAAGTAACCAAAGCTGTTTAATGACGCCTGAAAAGCTCTCCTGATGTCCTGACAACCAGGCCGTCGAAGGCCGGATGGACATTTGGAGGAAGTGCCCGCCGGATTTGCCGGTGGGATGCTTCATGACTGATGTGTGTAAGATACGCCTTTTCCGGGCGTATTTTTTTTATTTCTTCCAGCGCGCGTTCTATGTTCAGATGGGTGGGATGCGGTTTGAAACGCAGGGCTCCCAGTACCAGTATTTTAAGGTTTTGGAGCAGGGGGTAGCTTTCGGGGGGGATCTGACTGAGGTCTGTCAGGTAGGCTACCGGTCCGCAGCGCCAGCCGTAGATGGGCAGACGGCCGTGTATGAGCGGTACGGGAATTATTTCCAGGGGTGAGAGATTTTCTGCCGTGAAGGGCCGGCATGGCGGAACTGCGTTCAGGTTTACCTGGGCTTTACCGCCGCCTTTCTGGGTAACTTTCCACAGGTAACTGAATCTTTCCTTTATTTCCCGGGCGGTGTTTTCCGATGTGTAGCCTTCCACGGGGTGCTTCCAGGAAAAGGCGCGCAGATCGTCAAGACCGTGAAGATGGTCGGCATGCGCGTGTGTCCACAGTACGGCATCCAGTTTGTGAATGCGGTTTTTGAGCGCCTGAAGGCGGAACTCCGGTGAGGTATCAATAAGGATGTGCCGGCCGGCTGCTTCCAGCAGTGCCGAGCAGCGGCTGCGGCGGTTTCGGGGGCTGAGTGAACGGCAGACAGGGCATCGGCAGGCCGGTACGGGTATGCCGATACTGGTTCCCGTTCCGAGAAACGTAAGTTTAAAACTAAAGGCGCCGTTGTTCTTGCTCATGGGTAGATTGTAGGGAGGCTGGTGTACTCTTGCAACGGTTTGGGCAATGGTTTCTTCAGCCGGCTTGAAAAACAGTGCGCTCTGCTTTCTTTTGGGGAGCCGGCCAGATTCTGTTTTTTTTCAGGCCAAAGGGGCCAATGCCCCAGGAACGCCGGCACAGCCAGCCTGCCCTGATGAGTGTTTCAACGGCTTCTTCGGCGTCTTCCAGCTCCCAGCCTGCCAGAGTGCCGAATCCCCGGGTATAATGCAGTCCCGCACGCCGTATTGCAGAGGTTTTACGGCCGATAAGAACGCGGGCCAGATCTCCTTTTTGAAAACGTCCCCGGTTCTGCCGGACTGTACGGAGAATAAGGGCCTGTTCCGGAGCTTCGCTGAGGGCTGAGCCGCCGCAGATGTCGCAGCCCGGGCAGTCTTCGGCCTGGCTGCCCAGCGCTTCCATAAGTATTTCCCGGCGGCAGCGCTTTACAGAGGCGGCGTAGCGGAGTATGGCCGCCCGCCGTGAGCGGGCCATGGCCTCCCGCCGACAGAGCCGGCGCCGTAAGACATCATGTCCCGCCGCGGAAGTCCTGCGGCCGCCGTTTCATTCGCCGGAAGAGACGTCTCTGCGCCGGAGCGGCTGCCGCAGGCAGGCCTGGCACCGCAGACAGAGCCGGCGCCGCAGAGATCGGCTGGTGTGTATATCAGCCAGGCGCGCGCGCCCCTGCCGTCCCGGGAGGCGCGGCCGGATTCCTGCATATAAGATTCAACAGACGGCGGCGGCGACAGATGCACAACAGTCCGTATGTCTTTTTTGTCTATGCCCATGCCGTAGGCGCAGGTGGCGCAGAGTACACCGCTTCGGCTGTGCAGAAACCACTGCTCCAGACGCGTCTTTTCCTCTCTTTTCAGACCGGCATGGTAGAAGCGTATTCTGTTGTCCTGCAGACGGAAACGGAGAATACGGGCGGCCTGTTCCACGGAGGAGCGGGTGCTTCCGAATACAAGAGCCGGCCGCTCTTCCCTGCGGATTAACTCTTCCAGAACATGGCTGCGGCTGAGGGCGGGCAGTACTCCGTAAAGAATGGACGGGCGGTCGGGAAGGGCCAGTGCCTCCCGGGGAGGAATTCCGTTAAACAGCAGCTCTGTTATCCGTTTCCGGAGAAACGGA
>PDRU01000037.1 GCA_002748225.1 Spirochaetales bacterium
AAACAACAAGCTTTGCGCAGCCCAGCCCGCCGCTCTCTGCGGTCAGGGCGGCTGTTTCTTTTATGACGCGTCCCATTTGGGCAACCGCGTCCATGTTCAGGCCTGCACGGGTTGTTGCAATATTAACCGATGAACACACCTTGACCGTTGATGCAAGGGCCTGGGGTATTGAGTTTATAAGTTTACGATCTCCGCTGGTATAGCCTTTGTGTACAAGGGCCGAGAAACCGCCGATGAAGTCTACACCTGTCTCGGCGGCCGCCCTGTCGAGGGTTTCGGCAAAGGCCGCGTAGTTTTCATCACCGGAAGATTCGGCTATTAATGCGATCGGGGTAACCGATATACGCTTGTTTATAATGGGAATGCCGAAGTCTGTCTGAATATCATCAGCCGCGGCAACAAGGTTTCCGGCGAGACGGGTTATTTTGTCGTAGATCTTCTTTCGTGATTTATTTCCTGATTCGCTTGCGCAGTCTCTTAAAGATATGCCCATTGTAATGGTACGGATATCAAGGTTTTCACGGTCGATCATCTCAATGGTTTCAAGTATTTCTCCGGGTCTGATCATCTTTGCCGTCCACCTTAAATTCTGTGCATTGAATTGAAAATTTCTTCGCGCTGAATGCGTACTGATAAACCGTTCTGCCTGCCGTAATCGGTTAGTTTTTCAGAAAGAACGGAAAACGGGCCTTCTAATTCCGATGTATCTACCATCATTATCATTGTGAACATATCATTCATTACTGTTTGGTTAATATCAAGAATGTTGACATTGCGATCGGCAAGTATATTTGCAATTGCCGCAATAATTCCCACAGTATCTTTTCCTATAACTGTAATAAAAGATTTCATTTCCAAGTTTTCCTCCTGTTTCCAGGGTGTATTTTTTTCAATATTGCAGTTCCGCCCCGGGATAATTCTCTGCCGCCGCAGGCAAAATTGTCATTATAAAACTATTCCGCGCCGGCCGGCAATCCCGCGCCTTATGCTTCCGGGTTTAGCTGGCGCAGTATGTAGCGCTGCAGCCGGCGGCTTCTGCTGACAGCACGCACCAGAAAAGCGTTATCTTCCCTGGGAAGGGGCGGCGGGTCGGGAAAGTCGGCATATATTTCATCGCGTTCTGTCAGTGCCGCAGCCACATCGGATGCCTCGGCGCGGCCTTCCGCGTAGTGCTGCCACCGGTCTATTACCCGTTCAAGGGTCTGCAGTTCCTCGCTTAGAAAGGCTTGCGCGTCAGCGGAAGCCGAGCTTTTCTGCGGAAAGATGCCCTGCCACGGCTCTTTTTCTTTAAGCAGCAGTTTTCCGGCTTCTTCAAAACGGACCAGAGGCAGGTTCAGATCGGCTCCTCCGGGCTGCAGTATGCCTAGGCGGCTTTCTTTGGCGTAACGGTCTTTGAAGATGGCCGCGTAGCTTTCCAGTACTCTGTCTGTCTGTATGCTTCCGCCTGATGCTGCCGGTACTCTGGAAGGTACGGCGGCCATGGCTGCCGGCCAGAGCGGCGCGGGGGTCAGCCGGCTGATGCGGCTCAGCTGCCAACGGTGAACGGATGTTCCCTGCGCGTGGGTTTTTCCCGGAGTGTAGGCAAAGTCGAGACCGCTTAAGAGAACAGTGCCGCTTGTGGAGGCCAGGGCTATTTCCACGGCCGCTATTCCCACTGAGCCCAGGGGCGGCAGAATGTATGGGCGCAGTCCGGCTTTCCGGGCGCGGTTGAGAAAGTACAGGTTGGCGAAGTTGGACGAAAAAAGCTGATGCGCTCCTCCGGAGGCGTTCAGGGAGGGCGGGTAGGCGCTCAGGTCGCCTATTACCGGTATGCCGCTTTGGGAGAGGCCGTGAAAGTCCAGCATGTTCCAGGCCTGGGTTTCGAGCACTACTATGGCGTCGGCCTTGATGCCGGCTCTCCAGAGAGCGGCCGCCGCGGTGTCGGCTGCCAGTATGTAGAGCTTCTGCTGATTTTTCCTTAGAAAGGGGAACGCTTTTTCCAGGCTGGGACCGGCGCCGGCAACCACAATGGGGCCGCTGGTGAAGGGGCCGGGAGGCTGGGCTGTGTGCGGGAGAAGCGCCGTGTCCGGAGCAGTAAAATTGTAGAGTGTTCTGTAGAGATGGGCATGGAGGGCGCTTCCTCCAGACAGATCCACTCTTTTTATCCGGCGGAATTTCCACAGCCCCAGCTGTTCCAGAAAAGCGTTCAGGCCGGCTGTATCTTTAATTTGCACCCAGCTGACGCGCGGGTGTCCGGCCAATTCGGCAGAACGGGCTTCTCTGCACAGATTTTCCAGTTCTTCCGATACTTCCAGAGCCAGAATATGGGAGCTTTCGGGAATGCGGTCCAGCAGTGTTTGCAGTCCGTATCCCAGCAGAGGGGAGGGGACAAAGTACAGGCACTGTTCGGCGCTTTCTACTGCCAGAGCCGCTTTCTGCGGCCGGCTTGAAGGATTGTAGCGGGAATACAGATAGCGCCCGGCTGCTTCCACAGTTAAACCATGTTCTGTGGATTCCAGCCGGGGGCTGTTCATTATGACACTGCTCCGTTAACCCTGATTTGAAGGGAAAAACCGGTTATAGGCTTCAGAAAAATCATTTTCAAAAAGAGGATTTTCGCTGCTCAGAACTGCCGAGCGGAAATCATTCTCTCTGGAACGGGACATTTCGTACTTCACCAGATCTTCCCAGTATTGCAGGGGTTCCTGTTCCGACTCGGATACCAGTGAAAAGAGTCCTACAGCGCTGTTCAGTACAACCGGTTCCGATATATCGCCAATTTTGTTCATTGTCAAAAGGGCTTCCCAGAAAGTTTCAGAACTGCTGCTGCCTGAAAGGCTGGCGTCTCCATTGGTTTCCGGTCCGCTGCCCAGCAGGGAATCGTTTCCAAAATTAAAGGCAAATTCATTGGTGCTGGAAACCGTTAAGCCGGCTTCTTCGGCTGCGCTTCGGAAATTACCTCTGCTGCGGGCCTGCAGGGACAGCTCTTTAGCCCGGGCTATAAGGGTATCTTCAATAAGACCGGCTTCGTTCTGAAGCATGTAGCCCCGTACCTGATCTTTTATATCCTCAGCGGCAGGGTTCGCAATGGCTCCCTCTGTGCGGAAAATCATCCAGCCGTAGTCGGTATCAAAAGGACCGGTTACTTCGCCTTTTTTGGCGGCAAAAACCGCATCGGCATTTTCGCTGCCGATGAGTTCTGAAAGTCTGTAATATTCGGTGGCTCCCATGCTGCCGCCGTCCTGCGCGAAGCTGTCATCTGAATTTTTCATGGCCAGATTGCTGAAGGCATCCATGTTGTCTTTCTGCTCCTGATAGAGCTGGAAAACTTCGTTGGCTTTTTCTTCCGCTTCAGAGCTGCTTCTTTTGTTTCCTGCTTCAATGGTAATACGGCTCAGAGGCAGCCGGCGGAAGAGTTGAGGATTTTTTTCTGCGTATGCAATAACGTCTTTTTCGGGGAAGTCGGTGAAGGGAATGGTAACATATTCGTATGATTTGACGCTGCGGCGCATATCTTCCAGGAAATCAAGCTCTCCGGCGGAATAGTAACGGGAATTCAGAACATCTTCAGCCCAGGTGGTCAGAGTCAGCTGTTCACGCATTTGAGTTCTGACAGCGGCTTTGCGGGAGGATGAGGCATTCAGGTACAGCTCTTCATCGAATTCTCCGTTGGTACGGAAGGGACCGAACTTTACAATGTAGCGGTCAACGGCCCGCGGTGATATTTTATAACCGCTGTCGTCCAGTTCATAGGCAATAGCCTCATTAACAACTACTTTCCGGAATGCCTGCTGCCAGGCCATAAGGCGGAAAAACTGAATCATTTCATTGCTGGTCTCATTACCTTTTTGCTGCAGCTGATTGTTGGTTCTGCTGATTTCATTTTCAACAGCCTGCCCAAAGGCATTATCGGGACGGAATTCAATGTTCCGGTTACCGTAACGTCCGAATACAAAAGAGGCCTGATTCCGGCCCCTGCCCGAAGAAAAAGACACAAAAATCAGGCCGATAATGGCCAGAGTTACAAGCGCAGCACCGAAATATTTGAATACTTTACCGGACAGACTGCGGTTTTTCTCCTGTTCCTTAAATGGATTATTTTTAGCTGACATAAAACCTTCCGTAAGAAGAATGTATGGAAGGCAAAATACCACAGGCGGCGGCCGGTAGTCAACGTATAGTATGGTGAAGAATCTTCCTGTTACTGCTGTTCCAGGTGTATAGTTGATTCCCGGGAACTCCTTTTTGTTGTTGATCAGTCTGTCTATTATTACTAATCTGGGTGTACATAGGATGCAATATTGGGGAAAACCTCTCTTTTAAGATGCATCATGATGAATAATAATGGAGGTTTATATGGATAAGGGCGCTGTTGTCGGCGCAATAGTTCTGGGTGCATTAACCGTTTTTGGATATGCGCGGATGTTTCTTTCGGGACGGGGAAGTGTAAAACTGAAAGAAATTCTGCCCAAAGCTGTGGTTGTCGATGTGCGGACTAATGCCGAATATAAGGAAGGGCATTACAGCGGGGCCATTAACCTGCCGGTTGAGAAAATTGCTAAAAGCAGCCGGAAACTGGGAAATACGGATAAGCCCATAATTCTTTATTGTGCATCAGGGAGCCGCGCGGGCAAGGCCGCCCGTATACTTCGGCGTCAGGGTTTTCAGCAGGTGTATAATGGTATTAATATGACAACGCTGGACAGCCTGAAATAATGAGTTGCGGCAGGGAGGCTCTTTTATGAGGCGGGTTGGAAGCTGGCTTCTGCAAGTGCTGGTGTTGCTTATTTTCATAGGCGGCGCTGTGACGCTCTGGTATTTTGACTATAATAAAGAGACAGAAACTCTCGAAAAACCTCCCAAACCGGTGCAGGTTGAAAAACCAGAAATAAGGGTTCTTGAAAAATCTGTTGAGGCATGGGGAAATGTCCGTTCCGCCAATCAGGTTACTCTTCTCTCACGTGTATCAGGAATGGTGAGCGCTGTGTTTGCCGATGTGGGAGATACTGTTGAGATAGGTCAGCCGCTGGCTGAAATTGACCGTGAATTTTACCGTCTTGAGGTGGAACGGGCCGATGCTCCGCGTTCAGCGGCTGCTTCAGCATGGAAACGCGTCAACCGTCTGTATTCAGGGGGGCACATATCCCGTCAGGACTGGGAAAAGGCCCGCGCTTCGCATCTTGCCGCGGAAGCTCAGACCTCAGAGGCCCGTCTGCGTTATCAATGGACTCTGGTTGATGCTCCGGCTGAGGGTGTTGTACTGCGCCGTCTTGTTAATGTCGGCTCACTGGTTTCGCCTGAAGCGGGTGTTCCATTGTTTGTCCTGGGGTCTCTGCCGGCCCTGGGTAAAGAGCCGGCCGCGGGGGAAGAGCCGGCCCTGGGTAAAGAGCCGGCCGCGGGGGAAGGCGGTATTCCGGCCGGGCGGGAGCCCGCTCCCGGGCAGCAGGCCGCTGAAGGCATGCTGCCTCAGATCAAGCTGGAAATTACATCCGAGGCGTTCCCCGAACTTGCCGTTACCGGAGAAATACGCTCAGTTGCGCCCTGGGTAGATCCCGCTACTCGCAGTTTTGCCGTGGTCTGCCGGGTGAAAGACAAAGAAAAACTTCTGCATCCTGGAATGATGCTCAAAGTGCGGTTCATTACAGCATCTCCGCAGGTGCTCTGTCTTCCGGAAAAAGCCCTCAGTTCGGGGAAAAGCATCTGGACAGTTGACAGTATGAATAGCGCGCATTCA
>PDRU01000080.1 GCA_002748225.1 Spirochaetales bacterium
GTCCATAAGGTTCTTCTGGTTCTGGATATTCTTAACGCTGACCCTGAGGAAAATGTCAGAGAAGCAGATATGCGCGGAGAGCATCTGGTATTCCGCCGTACGGAGGAAGGCTGAATGACTGACAGTCGTGTTGTTGCAGGTTTGGATATTGGTACCCGGAACATCCGTGTTCTTCTGGGCGAATACGATCCCCAGGGGAAGCTGCTGGTTTCCGGATGGGGTGAAGCGCCTTCGGATGGTCTGCGCCGGGGGGTGGTTGTTAATATTGAAGCGGCCCGGGAGTGTATTGAACAGGCTGTTGAAGCGGCAGAGCAGGAAGCCGGCAGAACTGTTACAGAACTGTGGGTTTCGCTGGCCGGCGGTGCCGTGAGCAGTCTGAACTCCCGGGGAGTTGTACCTGTTTCCGGGAAAAACCGGGAAATTGGAGATTCCGATGTGGAGCGGGTTCTGGAAGCGGCGCGTGCTGTTGCCATTCCCATGGACCGGATAATGCTGAATGTACTGCCGCAGCAGTTCATTATTGATGACCAGCGCGGAATACGGAACCCCCGCGATATGATAGGTGTCCGTCTGGAAGCGGATGTTCACATTGTTACAGCGTCGCTCTCGGCAACAGAAAATCTTAAAAAAGCCGTTGAAAGGGCCGGTTTCAAGGTGAAAGACATGGCGCTGGGAACTTTGGCGTCGGCCAAGTCGCTTTTAAACGAGGACGAAAAGGAACTGGGAGTGCTTCTTATTGATATCGGTGCCGGTTCCACTGATTTCATCCTGGTTCACGAAGGGGCTCCGCTCATTACCGGAACTGTACCGGTGGGCGGCAGTCAGGTTACCTCGGACCTTTCAATTGTACTGAAAACACCCCGTGAAGCCGCGGAAAGAATAAAAATTAACGATGCTTACTGCTGGGAAAATCCGGATAAGAGTAAGGAGCCGGTTATTGTTCCGGGAGTGGGCGGCCGTCCGCCGGTACCCGTTCCCTGCTCCGAGCTCTGCCGTATTCTGCAGCCCCGCATGGAAGAAATTTTCCGTATGATTCAGGCGGAAATTTCCCGTGTACCGGAAATGGCGCAGACAGTGGAAGGTGTTGTTCTCTGCGGCGGCGGCTCCCGGCTGACGGGAGTTGAAGAGCTGGCTTCGCGGGTGTTTGAACGGCCGGCCAGGACAGGAAGTCCTTTGGGAAATGTTCAGTGGCCCCAGGCCTGCCGCGCGCCTGAATGGTCGGCTGCTGCCGGTCTGGTTCTTCTGGGGGACGCTCTGGGAGGAAATGGAATACGTAAAAGAGATATTGCTGAAGCCGCATCCGCGCACCCGTTAAAGGGGCTGGTGCGTTGGCTTGGTGAATTCTTTTAATAAACAATAAACCCGGGGAGGGGTGGATTTATGGACTTGGAAATACTTGATGAACGCATTGTCGGAAAAACGAACATCAAGGTTATTGGCTGCGGAGGCGGAGGGGGTAACGCTGTTTCCCGCATGATTCAGGTGGGTGTGAAAGGCGTCGATTTTGTTGCGGCCAACACAGACCTGCAGGCTTTGAATTCTTCGGACGCCGCCATTAAGGTGCCGCTGGGCCGCCAGGTAACCGGCGGACTTGGAGCCGGCGGAAAGCCGGAAGTGGGCGAGCAGGCCGCTGAAGAAGACCGCGAAACTATTCAGAATGTGCTTAAAGGTGCGGACATGGTGTTTGTTACAGCCGGAATGGGCGGCGGAACCGGAACCGGTTCAGCTCCCGTGATAGCCCGCATTGCCAAGGAAATGGGCTGTCTGACAGTGGCTGTGGTAACGCGTCCTTTCCGGTTTGAACAGTCCCGGAAAATGGAACTGGCCAACGCGGGTATAGACAAGCTGCGTGAACATGTAGACACGCTTATTACCATTCCCAACGAGAATCTGCTCAAGCTTGTCGACAGGAATACTCCTATCCGCGAGGCATTCCTGAAGGCCGACGATGTTCTGCGCATGGGGGTTCAGGGCATTTCCGACCTCATTACCAATCATGGGGAAATCAACATTGATTTTGCCGATGTCAAGGCCGTTATGGAAGGCCAGGGCGATGCGTTAATGGGTATTGGACATGGACAGGGCGATAACAGGGCTGTGGATGCGGCCACTATGGCCATTGAAAATCCGCTTCTGGACAACGTTAATATTGAAGGAGCCAAGGGGCTTCTTGTTAATGTTGTCGGCGGCTCTGATTTTTCTCTGTTTGAATACAATGAAATTATGGACATTATATCATCCAGAGTGGATCCTTCGGCCACGGTTATTCCCGGCCAGGGCACCGATGAAAGCATGGGCGATCAAATCCGTGTAACTGTTATTGCTACAGGCTTCGGCGGTTCTGTTGCCGGCAGGGATTCGGCCTCTTCTTCCGTTCATTCTTCACGCAGGGATGAAGAAGTGCTGTCCTTCGATATGTGGAAAAACCTCAGTGAAGGACGCGGGCTGTCAGCCGCGCCGCCGCCGGAATCGTCCGGGAATATTCCCAGGGAATACAGACCCAGTGTCTCTGTTTCCGATGAAACAGATTTGCTTATTCCCACAGTTATGCGTGAAAGCCGCTTCGGCATAGGGAAAAACCGATGAACGGAAAGGAACTGGCCGTGGAATATGAGGGGTATCTCCGCGGTGAGCTGCGGGTAGCGGACTCTACGGCCCGTACCTACGCGGCGGAAATAAAACGTTTCTGCTCCTGGCTGGAGGATACCGGAAAAGACGCGTCGGATGTCTGCGGAATGGAGCTGGAGGCTTACGTTCAAAGCCGGGGCGCCGATGCCCCGTTGAGCGCGCGTACTGTTTCCAGAATATTCAGTTCGCTGCATTCGTTCTTCGGATTTCTGAAAGCCGCCGGCTACCGCAGTGAAGATCCCTCCCGGGATGTGGAGCGTCCGCGGATAGGCCGGAGCCTTCCCGAGGTTCTGGAAGTGGATGAAGTGGAAAAATTCCTCGATTCCATCGATCTGGACAGCCCTTACGGCTTAAGGGACCGTACCCTGTTTGAGCTTATTTACTCCTGCGGTCTGCGTGTCAGTGAAGCCGCGCAGCTGGAATTGTCTCAGGTGTACCTGAAAGAAGGACTTATCCGGGTCCGCGGCAAAGGCAATAAGGAACGGCTGGTGCCTCTGGGAGATGAGGCGGAAAAGTGGTTCCGTACGTACTTAAGGGAAGGGCGTCCGCTGCTTGAGAAAGGCCCCGCCGGGAAAAACCGCGTTTTTCTGAATAACAGAGGTGAAGGACTGGGGCGTAAAGGTATGTGGAAACGTTTCCGCGGCATTGCCAGCAGAGCCGAAGTGGATGGTAAAATTCATACTCTCAGACATTCGTTTGCCACGCATTTGCTGCGGGGCGGCGCAGACCTGCGCAGTGTTCAGGAACTGCTGGGACACGCGGATATCAGTACAACACAGATATACACACATCTTGATTCATCGGACCTGGAGCGGACGCACCGGGCCTGCCATCCGCGGGCGTAGAAGGGTGCAGAGGAGCGTAGAGGGAAAATGAAAACAGCCGTATTATCCAGTCAAATTCACGTCAATATTACCCGTTCTGTAACGGCGGTACTCTTTTTCGGCTTAAGTGTTTTTCTGCTCCTGGTATCTTCGTGCAGTAAAGTTGAAAACCGGGCAGAGCCGAGAAAAGCGTGGAACAGACACTGAAGGCTGTAAAGGACAAAGGCACTTACTGGCGGCTTTTGGGCATTAAGTACATGGACTATGAAATGTGGAAAGAAGCCCTTAAAGCCTTTGATGAAGCCCTGGCCATATATCCCGACTTCGCCGGTATTCAGTACCACCGCGCGCTTTGCGCGTCTCAGCTGGCACTGGCCTCGCCTGAATTATCCGGCCGCCGGGAGTATCTTGCGCAGGCCGAGGCCGGTTACCGCCGTGCTCTGGCTGTGGATCCCCGCAATACACAGAGCATGTATGCCCTGGCCGTACTGCTGGTGTTTGAACTTGAGCGCCCTCTGGAGGCCCTTCCCCTGCTGGAAGATTATCTGAAGATAGAACGCAGCAGCATTCCGGCCCGTTTTCTTCTGGCCCGCGTTTATCTGCAGGCCGGTAATGCGCAGGCCGCCCTGGATCTGTATGAGCATATTGAAAAGAACGCCCGCGAATCCGGCGACAGGGATAAGGCCGCTGAACTCTACCGCCGGGTAATGGGAGGCAATTATGGTTCGTAATCCGCTGGTTCTTCTGGCCGTTCACAGATTCCCCGGTTATAACGGGCATCTTAAACTCCGCGCGGCGCAAATGTGCCGGGACGAAAAAGACCTGCCGGACGCAATGGCCTTCTACGCCCAGTCGCGTTCGCAGCGCTCCCGGCGTGCAGCGGCCTCCATGCCGCCGCTGGAAAAGCTTCAGAAACAGGCTGAGCTGGATTACCGGCGTCTCCGCTCCGGAAAAATTGAATACAGGGTTCTGGGCAGCCCCGCTTATCCTGCCGCTCTGGCGCACATAGACGATCCGCCGCTGCTGCTGTTTGTCCGCGGAGAGCTGGAAAGTTCTCATAATCCGGCAGTGGCTCTTGTCGGCACGCGGCGGCCCTCCGCTCACGCGCAGCGGGAAGCCTGCCGTTTTGCCATGGAATTCGCCCTGGCTGAATATCCGGTTGTTTCCGGTCTGGCCTTTGGAATTGATAAAGCGGCTCACGAAGGAGCCCTGGCGGCAAAGGGTACAACATGGGCCGTCCTGGCCGGCGGACTGGACAGGCCCAGCCCCGGCGCTCACAGGCCGCTGGCCGCGCGGATACTGGAAGGCGGAGGGGCCCTTCTGGGAGAAATACCGCCGGGCGAGTTTCCGGCCCGCTACGCTTTTCCCCGCAGAAACCGCATTCTCAGCGGCCTGACCCGCGGATGCGTGGTTTTTCAGGCGCCGGCAAAATCCGGAGCGCTCATAACAGCCAGTCTGGCACTGGATCAGAACCGCGATGTGTATGTGGCCCGCTGCGGTCTGGAAGGAGCCGCTTCAGAAGGAACGCGCGGCCTTGAAGCGCAGGGAGCGCCGGTTGTGTCGGGAGCAAAAGATATAATCAGAGACTGGTCTCTGCCTGTTGATACGCCTTCAGTGGAAACTCTTGCAGTTCCGGAAACAGCCGGCGATCTGGTCTATCTGATGAAACGCGAAATTGAAGGACAGCTGCACTGCTGTATGGGAGGCTGGTTTGAGTACTGCATTGCGTAATCCGGCAGACTGGCAGGACTGGCTGGTCCACCTCAGGGACGTCAGAAAACTCTCCGATGCCACCATCCGTTCCTACCGTCGCGATCTGGAAGCCTGGAGCGATTTCCTTAAAGAGCAGAATCTGGGAATACAGCAGGCCGGGCGCAGGGAAGCCCGCGGTTTTATGGTTCTGATGTCATCAAGGCATATGGCCCCGGCCACTGTTAACAGACGCCTCTCGGCCCTGAAAAGCTACTACGAATGGCGCCGCCGCCGAACCGGCGCGGGAGAAAATCCCTTTGACGCGTTCCGTACCCTGAAAAACGGCCGCAGGCTGCCGGGGTATCTGAGCTATGAAGAACTGGAAAACTTTCTGAATTACTGTAAAGACAACTTTGCCGGGCGGCGTGACAAACTGCTCTTTGAACTGATGTATTCAACCGGATGCCGCGTTGCGGAAATATGTTCGCTGAACGTGAACGATGTCCGTCAGCACAAAATCCGCGTAAAAGGAAAAGGCGGAAAAGAAAGAGTTGTATTCGCAGGAAAAGAGGCCGCCGCGGCGCTTGCTGATTATCTGCCGCTGAGGCGTGAGCACGCCGCTGATAATTCCGACTCCCAAAAAGCGCTCATTCTGGACCTGCAGGGGCACAGACTCACGGCGCGCGGCGTGTATTACATAATCCGCAAATACGCGGCGTTGACCGGCATCTCAAAAAAAGTATCGCCCCACACCTTCCGGCACACATTTGCCACCCATGTACTGGACGAAGGCGCGGATATCCGTATGGTACAGGAAATGCTGGGACATTCAAGTCTGTCGACAACACAGATATACACCCACACCGGAATTGAAAAAATCAAACAGGTCTACCGCCTGTCGCATCCGCATGCCCGGCGTTCAATGGAAGAAGGAATGGAAAAAGGAGAAACTCATGTCTGAAATAAGAGGTACAACCATCGTTGCCGTCCGCAGAAATAATTCTGTGGCCATGGCAGGCGACGGACAGGTAACGCTGGGTGAAGCCGTTATTATGAAAAGCCGGGCCCGCAAGGTGCGGCGGCTCTACAACGATCAGGTGCTTGTGGGCTTTGCCGGTTCAACAGCCGACGCCTTTACCCTGGAAGAACGCTTTGAAGCCAAGCTCAAGGAATATGCCGGTGATATTACACGCTCAGCAGTGGAACTGGCCAAAGACTGGCGTACCGACCGGGTACTGCGGCGTCTGGAAGCCATGCTGCTGGTAGCCGATGCCTCCCGCACCCTGCTTATCAGCGGAAACGGCGATGTCATTGAACCTGACTGCGGCGCCGTTGCCATAGGAAGCGGAGGAAACTACGCCTTTGCCGCGGCCCGGGCCTATCTGGACTCCTCCGAACTGGAAGCCGGAGAAATTGCCCGCCGTTCCCTGGAAATTGCCGCTGACATCTGTGTTTACACCAACAACAGCATTACTCTGGAGGTTATAGAAAATGAGCAGTAAATCACCGCTGGACGGCCTGACGCCGCAGCAGATTGTCGAAGCGCTCGACCATTACATAATCGGGCAGAAATCTGCCAAAAAGTCCGTGGCCATAGCTCTGCGCAACCGCCAGAGACGCGCCCGCCTTCCCGAAGACATCCGCGATGAAGTGGCGCCCAAAAACATACTGATGATCGGTCCCACCGGAGTGGGAAAAACCGAAATAGCCCGCCGTCTGGCCCGTCTGGCCAACGCGCCGTTTATTAAAGTGGAAGCCACCAAATACACGGAAGTCGGCTTTGTGGGCCGCGATGTGGAATCCATGGTGCGCGACCTTATGTCCATGGCGCTCTCCATGGTGAAAGATGAAATGAAAGCCGGAGTGGAACAGGCCGCCCGCGAAGCCGCCGAAGAAGCCCTGCTGGACATACTGGTGCCCGGATCTTCCGCGCCGCCGCCGGAAGGCGCCGACGCCAGTACTCCCGTGGAACCCGACAGAGGCTCTCATGCCCGGGAAGTACTGCGCCGCAAACTCCGTGCCGGAGAACTCGACGAGCGCATGGTGGAAATAACCGCCGGCACCCGCCGCAATCCGCATGTGGAAATACTTTCCGGTGCCGGAATGGAACAGATGGGCCTGGACTTCGGTGCTCTCGGTTCCATCTTCCAGGGGCCGCAAAAGCCCCGCAAGGTAAAAGTTACCCGTGCCAGGGAACTGTTGGAAGCCGAGCAGCAGGAAAAACTCATCGACACCGAAAGCGCCATAGAAACCGCCCGGGAAAGAGTGTGCAACAGCGGCATAATCTTCATAGACGAAATAGACAAAATAGCCGTCCGGGAAGGCCGCGGCGGCGGCGCGGACGTATCGCGCGAAGGAGTACAGCGCGACATCCTGCCCATAGTGGAAGGTTCGGCCGTCAGTACCAGGTACGGCATAGTGGATACCAGCCACATCCTGTTTATAGCAGCCGGCGCCTTTAATCTGTCCAAGCCTTCAGACCTTATACCCGAACTTCAGGGACGCTTCCCTCTGCGGGTGGAACTTGACAGTCTGGACGCCGACGATTTCCGCAAAATACTGACATCGCCGAAAAACGCGCTCACCCGCCAGTACACCGAGCTTCTGGCAACCGAAGATGTGCATCTGGTGTTTGAGGAAGAGGCCATTACGCGCCTGTCCAACATAGCCGCCGAGGTGAATTCGCACACAGAAAACATCGGGGCACGCCGCCTGCACACCGTTATGGAACTGCTGGTGGAAGATGTTTCGTTTAACGCGCCCGATCTGACCGGGCAGACAATAACCATTACGGAGGACTACGTGAACGAACGGCTGGGCAGCATTATTGAGGACCGGGACCTCTCCCGGTTTATCCTGTAATGACTTGTTTATCAGGGCGCACCAGCGCCGGCGCTGCGCGCCTCTGCCTGCCGGGCTTTCCGGTGCAATGCTCTCTTCCGGGCCTCTTTTCCGGCTCTGTGCCCGCCGCCGGCCGGCCCGGACGCATTTTCCCTTCAATCCCTTGCGCGGGGCGTCCGCTCTCAGCCGAAGGGAAAATTCAGCAGGGGGCTTTCCCCGGCCGAAAAAAGAAGAGAGGGCCTGTATCCGAAAACAGCCCCGGGAGGGAAAAATGTTAGACAAAAGCAGTTTCGGTCGAGCCGTGGACTTACTGCAGCGCAACATGGCCGTTTCCACCCTGAGAAGGGAAGTAATTGCCAACAACATTGCCAATGCCGAGACGCCCAATTTCAAACGCTCGGAAGTAAGCTTTGAAGCCCAGCTGGGCCGGGCGCTGGCCTCGGAAAAACAGGACAGTTCCATTGGAGTGCTGACACATCCGGATCATATTCCGTTCCGCCGTGCCGTCGACTATCGCACCGTCAAGCCCAGAATTGCCCTGGACTACCTGACCAGCGCCAAAAACAACGGCAACAATGTGGATGTGGAAGTGGAGCTGATGAACGCCACCGAAAACCAGATGATGTACGAACTGATGAGCAGCGCTGTGGCCCATGAGTTCCGGTCCGTGAAAATAGTACTGGGTTAGACCGGAGAAGAGGAGACTTAAAGAATGGGACTTTTTACAACAATCAATACAGCAGCTTCCGGCCTGACAGCTGAACGGCTCCGGCTGGATGTTATATCCGACAACATAGCCAATGTTTCCACCACCCGTACCGCCGAGGGCGGCCCGTTCCGCCGCAGCCGCGTGGTGTTCCGGCCCAGGGTGAATCAGCCCTACTGGCGCAGTCCGTTTCTGCCCGAACCGCTGAAAAACAAAATCGGTTCCGGAGTACGGGTGGCGTCCATTGAAAAAGATATGGATTCCGATCTGGTACTCAAATGGGATCCGACGCATCCGGACGCCATTAAAACCGGGCCGAAAGCCGGATATGTGGAACTGCCCAACGTGAACGTGGTCAGTGAAATGGTGGACATGATCTCCGCGTCCCGGGCCTATGAGGCCAACGCGGCCATAATGGACGGCTCAAAAAGCATGTTCCGCAAGGCTCTGGAGATAGGAAGGTAGTAAATGGAACTTTTTAACGCGAAGAATGTCAGCGGCCATGTAGTGGAAATGTCCCGGACAAATGAACGGCACATGGATTCATCCGGCCGTACAGGTCTTCCGGTTGGGGAGAACCGGAAGAAAGAATTCGGAGGCCTGGTAACACAGGCTCTTGAAAGGGTTTCCGGCAGACAGCTGGAAGCCGATCAGTTGTTTGAAAGGATGATAACACATCCTGATGAAGTAGAACCGCACGATGTTACTATTGCCATGGCCCAGGCCGAAATGAGCCTGAACCTGACAAAAACAATCGTGGACCGTGCTGTAAAAGCGTATAACGACATTACAGCAATGAGGTAAGTATTGGACTTGGGTCCGTAAACGGATATTGAGTCTTGTTTCGGGGGGGGGTAACAAGATGCCTGAATGGATTAGTCAGTTTTTCAAGAAGATTGGAGAACAGTGGAGCAAGTGGTCTGCCATGCGCAAGATCCTGCTCATCGGAATTGTGGTGGTGGTTGCGGCAGCCTTTATTCTGCTGGCCACCATGTCGTCCCGGCCGGCACAGGTAGCTGTTTTTAACGCTGCGGTAACGGATCAGTCGCTGGCCGACAGAATATCCACAGCTCTGGACGCGGAGAATATCAGTCACAGCTTTGGACCCGACAGCCGTTTCTACGCGCCGGATGAAGCAACCGCCCGCAAAGCCCGGGCGCTGCTGGTACGCGAAGACCTGCTGCCCGGCAAGCTCGATCCGTGGAATTTCTTTACGGACATGGACCGCTGGACTCTCACCGACTTCGACCGGGATGTGAATCTCCAGCAGGCTATTATAAAAAATCTGGAAGCGCATATTTCCGCTCTGGACGATATCGATTCGGCCAACGTGTCTCTGGTTATTCCCAAGACAGAACTCTTTGCCGAGGATCAGAAACCGGTTACCGCGTCTGTTATTATTCAGCCCAAACCCGGCAGTGATATCAGTGAAAACCGCGGAAAAATTGAAGGTATTGTTAAACTGATCCAGTTTGCCGTTGAAGGTCTTTTAGCGGAGAACATTACCATCAGCGATACCAAAGGTGTTCTGCTAAACGACTTTGAAGGCCTGGAAGATACAGACCGGCTGAACCTGGCCAGCCGCATGCTGCGCCAGAAACGCGCTCTGGAAAGCCAGTACACCGCTTCCATTATGAAGTCGCTTACCAATGTATTCACTGAATCCCGGGTGGATATTGTGAATTTCGATATCGATCTGGAATTCGTCAAAAAAGCCATACAGACCAAGGAGCATTTCCCGGTTACCATGGTGGAAGACAACCCGGATACCCCCTACAGTGAAAGGGAAGTTATTCCCTCCATTGTCCGCAGCCGGGAAAACAGCCGCGAGAATTTTGAAGGTACCGGTTTTAACCCCGAAGGCCCTCCGGGACAGGAAGGACAGACTCCTCCGGCCTACCAGGATCTTACCAATCTGGTAGGGCATTATGAATCGAACAAAAACATTGAGAATTTTGAAATAAACGAACGGAACATTACCGAAGAGAAAAGTCCCTACAGCATTCAGCGCATCAGTCTGGGACTGGTTATAGACGGTACATGGGAAATTAAATTCGACGAAGAAGGAAACCCCGTTGTTCTGCCCGGAGGGCGCAGGGAACGGATCTATACACCTGTTGATCCGGCCGTTCTGGTACAGGCCCGCAAAGCTATTGAAGGAGCCGTGGGTTATTCCAGTGCGCGGGGAGACATTGTTACGGTAGAAAACATTCCTTTTGACCGTACCGAACAGTTCCGGCTGGAAGATGAGGCCTGGGCAAAAACTCAGCAGAGACAGGCTATAATCCGCTGGAGTATTATAGGCATAGCTGTCCTGCTGTTCCTCTTTGCGGTTATCAGAATGATCAGCCGTTACATTCAGAAAAAACGCCGTGAACGTGAAGAAGAACTGGCCAGACAGCATCAGGCCATGCGTGAACAGGCTCTGCGCAGTGCTGAAGAAGAGGGCATTGATGTGGAAATGTCGGTTCAGGAACGCACCCGCATCGAAATGCAGGAGAACGCGAAAAATATGGCCCGGGAGCATCCCGAAGATGTGGCTCAGCTTATCCGTACCTGGCTGGCCGAGGAGTAATATATGGCTAAAGAAAGTGCCGTTTCCGGCAATGAAGAACGAAAAAATCCCCCCGGGGGTTCCCGCTTATCCACTTCCATGCACAAGGAATCGCTGAGCGGAAAACAGAAGGCCGCCATATTTCTTGTTACACTGGGTTCGGATATATCGGCTGAAATATTCAAGCATCTGAGGGAAGATGAAATAGAAACACTCACCTGGGAAATTGCCCGTCTGGAACACATAGAGCCGGACGACAGGGATATGGTGCTTCAGGAGTTCCAGGAACTCATGATGGCTCAGGACTTCATTACCACCGGCGGTATCGATTACGCCCGTGAGCTGCTGGAGAAGTCGCTGGGTACCCAGAAAGCGGTTGATATTATAAACCGGCTGACTAGTTCGCTGAAAACGCGCCCCTTCGACTTTATCCGTCGTACCGATCCGGCCAACCTGCTCAACCTTATTCAGCAGGAGCATCCGCAGACAATTTCATTGATCCTGGCCTATCTGGAAGCACCTAAAGCTTCTCTTATACTGGCCCAGCTTCCGCAGGAAAAACAGTCGGATGTTGCCAAGAGAATTGCTACCATGGACCGTACCAGCCCTGAAATTTTAAGGGAAGTAGAGCGGGTTCTGGATAAAAAACTTTCCTCCCTGTCGCACGAAGATTACACAGCCGCCGGCGGTGTGGAAAGTATTGTTGATATTCTGAACCTGGTAGACCGTACAACAGAAAAATCCATTATCGAGTCGCTGGAAGAAGAAGATCCGGAACTGGCCGAAGAAATCAAAAAACGCATGTTTGTATTCGAAGACATCGTTATGCTCGACGACAGGGCCATTCAGAGAGTTCTGCGCGAAGTGGACACCAACGAACTGGCCAAAGCGCTCAAGGCGGTGGATCCGGAAGTTCAGGACAAAATTTTCCGCAACATGTCCAAACGTGCCGCCGCGCTGCTTAAGGAAGACATGGATTACATGGGGCCGACACGGCGCAAGGATGTGGAAGAATCCCAGCAGAAAATTGTGTCGGTTATCCGCAAGCTGGAAGAGCAGGGCGATATTGTTATTGCCCGTTCCGGCGAAGAAGACGTGCTGGTTTAGTTCTTTCAGGAGGTTATTATGCCCAAAAATGTATTTCGGGCCATGGAAATTGTTGATTTAACAGCTCAGAAAGTAAAGGTGCAGGCCCCGGTTTTTGAAGTGGAAGAGGCGGAACCCGAAGAAATATACGAAGGCCCCACCGCCGAGGATCTGCGCCTTGAAGCGGAAGCCTTCCGGGAGTCCTGGGCTGATGAAAAAGAGCAGCTTATCAAGCAGGCTCATGAAGAAGCCGAGCAGATCCGCAAACAGGCCGAGCAGACGGCTTTTGAAGAAGTTAAAGCCCAGACGGACGCGGCCATCCGCGACAAGCGCATTGCCGAAGATGAGGCGGAACGTATAAAAACCGAGGCCCAGTCTGAAGCTGAAAGAATTATTCAGGACGCCGAGAACCGCAGGGAGCAGGTTTTTGCCGAGGCGCGGGCCGAAGCGGTGAATGAAGGGCGCGAAGAAGGCTGGCAGGAAGGGCGCGAAGAAGCGCAGCGGCTTATTGACCGCCTGCATAAAATTCTGGATGCCTCCATTGAAAAACGTCAGGAAATAATTGACGAAGCGGAAACGCAGCTTATCGATCTGGTTCTGCTTATTTCCCGCAAAGTGGTTAAGGTTATCAGTGAGAACCAGAAAAACGTGGTTATTAACAACATTGTGCAGGCGCTGCGGAAACTCAAGAGCCGGGGCGATGTGGCCATTCGCGTTAATCTGGCCGATCTGGATTTAACCACCGAGCATGTCAAAGACTTTATGCGCATGGCTGAAAATGTTAAATCCATTACTGTTCTGGAAGATTCTTCTGTAGACAAGGGCGGTGCTGTTATTGAAACCGACTTCGGTCAGATTGACGCCCGTGTTTCCAGCCAGCTGAGGGAAATTGAAGAGAAAATACTGGAACTTGTTCCCATCCGCAGCAGAGGGGAGGGATAGAACATGGTTCTGGATAAATATCTGAGTGCCGTGGACCGTGTAGATCCTGTAAAGTACCTGGGAAGGGTGAAACGTGTTCAGGGTTTCCGGTCTGGAGGCCGGTGATGCTGTTGTGGCTTCCGGCGGCCCTCTTGATGTTGCCGTCAGCGAAGATATGCTCGGCCGGGTTTTTGACGCTCTGGGACGCCCCATGGACGGCAAAGGCCCCATCAGCGTGCAGCAGTACTATCCTCTGCACGCGGAACCTCCCTCTCCCATGGAAAGAGAGCCTATCTCGCGTCCTCTGTACACCGGCATCCGGGCTGTTGATGCCCTTTCTCCTGTCGGCCGGGGACAGCGGATGGGCATTTTTGCCGGTTCGGGTGTGGGTAAATCCACACTGCTGGGAATGGTGGCCCGGAATACATCGGCCGATGTAAACGTTATTGCGCTCATTGGTGAACGCGGCAGGGAAGTGCGTGAATTTATTGAAAACGATCTGGGAAAAGAAGGACTGAAACGTTCGGTGCTGATCGTTTCCACTTCCGATACTCCGGCCCTGGCGCGTGTGCGGGGAGCCTTTACGGCTACTGCTGTGGCCGAATACTTCCGTGACAGGGGTAACGATGTCATGCTGCTCTTTGACTCTGTTACCCGTTTTGCCATGAGTCAGAGGGAAATTGGTCTGGCCGTAGGCGAACCGCCGACAACACGCAGCTACACTCCTTCGGTCTTCTCCCTTATGCCTCGTCTGCTGGAACGGCCGGGTGTTTCAAGCCGGGGAACCATAACGGGTTTATACACCGTTCTTGTAGAAGGCGATGATCTGGATGAACCTGTTTCGGATGCGGTACGCGGCTATCTGGACGGACATATCGTTCTGAGCCGGAGCCTGGCGGAGAAGAATCATTATCCGGCCATTGATATTCTGAGAACTATCAGCCGTGTTGCTCCGCGGATTATGAGTCCCCGGACATCCAAAGCGGCAGCCCGCATAAAGCGTCTGACAGCGTCATACAAGGAAAAAGAAGATTTAATTGATGTCGGCGCCTATGTCAGGGGAACGGATCCGGAGGTGGATGAAGCCATAGAAAAGAAATCGGCCATTGACGGTTTCCTTATGCAGGGAATAACAGAGCACGATGAGCCTGAAGAAATGTTCAGGAAAGCAGCTGAGCTGGCGGGGGTAATGGACAATGACGGCGGAGATACAGTTAATGACACAGTTTCAGTTCTCGCTTGAAACCCTGCTTTCGCTGCGCAGGGAACAGGAGCAGGAATGTGAAATTGCTCTTTCACGTGCGGTGGGCCGGCTTGTGAATATCGAAAAGCAGATTGAAGATGCCGCAAAAAAAGGTGAAGAGGTTTTTCTGGCCGGAGGAAACACTCTGGAGTTGCTGAGACTGCGGGAAAATGTCTGGCAGAAAAGCCGTCAGGATATTCAGAAACTGCAGGAACCCCGCGAAGAAGCCCGGCAGCAGGTGTCAAAAGAACGTCATGTCTACCGGCAGGCGCACGCAAAAAAAATGGCATTGGAAAAGCTGCGGGAAAAGCGGAAGGAAGAGTGGAAAATCAAAATAAAACGGGAAGAAATAAAACAACTGGATGAAGTGGCTAAAGGAGCCGCCGCACGTATGAAACTGAGGGGAGGGGAATAATGAGGACATACAGCCGCGGAGGGGGATTTGCCCGGATCTTTTTTCTTGTCATATTAATTATAGCTTTACTTATCGGCGGTCTGGTATGGCTGGATTTTCTGGGTATTATTGACGTTAAAGACCGTCTTGCCCCTTTTACCTCTCTTTTTGGAGTCCGGCCGCGTACGGAGGTGGAAGAACCCTTTTCACCCCTGCTGCTGGACGCGGACCGTCTGGAAAAAGAACGTCAGGCTGTCAGAATAGAGCGTACAGACCTTGAAACCCGTTCCGGAAGCCTGGATCTGCGCGAAGCAGAGGTTCGGCAGAAGGAAAGTGAACTGAGTGAAAAAGAACGTTCTTTGAAGGAAAAAGAAAATTCTCTAATAGAGGCCGTCAGTCAATACGACAATATAGTAGCGAACCTTGAACAAACCGCCCGGCATATGAAGAATATGCCGCCTGCTGACGCGGTGGCCATTATGGACGAGTACGACTTGAGAGATCTTGTCGACTTGCTGCGGACCAGTGAGCGGTTATCCATGGAAGCCGGAGAATCCTCTCTGGTTCCCTACTGGATTTCCCTCATGGCAGACAGAACGCGGGCAGCGGAAATTGAACGGATGATGGTTGAAAAACCGGGAGTGGATTTGGACAGGTAAGCCGCCGGGCTGCTGAAAAAAGCGGCCCGAAAGGAATGGCTTAATGGCAATGGCTTTGATGAATGCCGCCCCGGCGGTGTCACAGACAGGCAGAATAAGGGAGAACACCGGCAAGGCTCAGGCAATGCCGGAAAATCCCCCGGGCAAAACTTTTGCCGAGCTGGTAGAAAAGGCCGGCAGGGCGGAAGAATCCCGGCCTGAAAAAACAGACCCTGGAAAAGCATCTCAAACAGAAAAGACATCTGAAAAACGCCGTGAGCACGGTGAGCACGGAAAAAACGCTGAAAAGGTTTCGGAAAAAAATTTAAAGAAACCGAACGCTCCAAAAGCCGGAGGCCCGGGCAGCAGACTGAAACCGGCGCAGCTTCGCGGAAATAAAAAAGACCAGAAAGAGTCTTTGAAAAGCCTTTCGGATAAAAGCCCTCAGAAACAGAGCGGAAAGAAAACGCCGGCTCTGGATTCGGCTTTTTCCGTGCATGAAGCTGCAGCCCCAAAGGCTGTTCAGACTGCCGCCCCGGTTCATGTCCCGGATCCGGATAAAACAAAACGGACCAAAGCTGCCCCCCGCTCCGCGCGGCATAAAGCTGTTGACGCGCCGAATCTGACCAGCCGGGCCGGACGGGTGGAAGTTATTGATAAGCGGGCCGGTACAACCGAACAAAAGGCTCAGCCCCTTATTGAGTCTGAAAGCGGAAACAGGCTGACGCTCCGGCGCCGGTCAGGCTCCAAAGAGCCTGTGGACACGCAGAAGAAACCAAATGTTTTATCGGAAAATAACGGAAATGCCGCCTTTAAGCTGCCTGTTGCGGAAACCGATATTGAACTGACACCCTCAGGTACTAAAAGCTTCCAGCGTTTTTCCGCGGCGCAGGAGCTGGCAAGAAAGCTGGACGCGCAGGCCGGAAACGATATTGTGCGTCAGGTAAAGGTTGTGCTTAACCGTGCCGATGCCGGTGAGGTCCGCATCAATCTGCGGCCGGAAAATCTGGGGCGTGTCAGTGTCAGAATACAGCTTCAGGATAATCAGCTCAGTGGACGCATATTTGTGGAATCCGCCGCCGCCCGTGAAGCTTTCCGCGCGGCCCTGGACGGGCTGCAGACCCGCCTTGTGGAAAGCGGATTCGGTTCGGCCAGTCTGGAGCTTTCCTGGAACGACTCTTCTGCCGGTTTTGCCGGAGGGGAACCGAAACAGCAGAAAGGTTCGGAACTGGCCGCTCAGGCAGCCCCTGAACTCGAAAACAGAATATCCGCGGTGTTTGTTGATGAAACAGATAACGGCCGGATCAATATGGTGGTATAGGAGCCAATATGGATATTGCAGCAACAATGAAAGGTTCGGAGAAAGCCGCGCTGGACATGCAGGTGGAAGCTTTTAACAAGGCTCTCAACGGAACAGCCGCACCGCAGAAGAATCTGGATAAAGACGATTTTCTGAAAATTCTTATTACCCAGCTTCAGTATCAGGATCCCACCAAGCCCATGGAAGACCGGGAGTTTATTGCTCAGATGGCCCAGTTCTCTTCTTTGGAACAGATGACCAACATGAGCCGCCAGTTCACGGAACTTTCGGCCGCCTTAAAAGGCTCGCAGGCCATGAACCTGATTGGCCGGACAGTTGAAGTGGTGCAGGGCGATTCGGTTGTAGAGGGAGTGGTAGAGGCCGTCAGCGGCGGAACCTACCCCCAGATCCTGGTTAACGGTGTCTATTACGACTATGAAGATATTTCGAAAGTAACCCAGTAGGAGGAGATAAGGTTATGATGCGATCCCTTTATTCCGGAGTTTCCGGACTGCAGAATCATCAAATTCGTATGGATGTTATTGGTAATAACATATCCAACGTCAACACCATAGGTTTTAAAAAAGGCCGGGTGAACTTTCAGGATCTTATCTCCCAGAACATGGGCGGCGCCGCGCGGCCTACGGAGGAAGTGGGCGGTGTGAACCCCAAACAGGTTGGTCTGGGAATGATGGTGTCTGCCATAGATACCATTCACACGCAGGGCTCGCTGCAGTCAACCGGTGTTGTATCGGATATTGCCGTGCAGGGCAACGGTTTTTATGTACTGCGTTACGGAGATAAAGAGCTTTATACCCGCGCCGGCGCCTTTGGTCTGGATGCCGACGGTTATCTGGTGAACCCGGCCAACGGTATGCGCCTGCAGGGCTGGCTGCCTGAAAAGTTTGAAGACGGAACCCTCGGCCCCATTAAAACAGCCGCGGATGTAACCGACCTTATTATTCCCGTGGGCGATAAAGACCCCGCGCGGGCCACAACTCTGGTGGAGCTGGCCTGTAACCTGGATAAGCGCACACCTGAAATTCCCCCGGGAGCTTCCCCGGCCCAGAGAAGCGAGGGCACCTGGAGTCTGGACAAGAAAATTTACGACTCCTTCGGAAATGTGCACATTATGCGGATGAACTTTACCCGCACTCCGGGTGTTAACAATTCCTGGGATGTTGTTGTACAGGTCGATCCCCTCCGTCCGGCCGACGCTGATGTGCCCTCCAACGTTACACTGGGCTTCGACCCCCTCACAGCTGCCGGAAACGGCAACAACGAAGGTGAATTTACCATTACCTTCGATAACGTCGGTTCGGTAGCCACAGTTACTGACGCGCAGGGCAACCTGGCCAATGCCGGCCGTATCCAGATACCTGTTACTTTTGATGTGGAAAACGATGCCACCGGTCAGACCCTTACTCAGAACTTCCTGCTGGACATCGGTGAAGTGGGAAGCTACACCAATTCCACTACTCAGTTTGCCGAAACCTCCAGTACCAAGGCTTTCCGTCAGGACGGCTACACCATGGGGTATCTGGAAACCTACAAGATCGATCAGAGGGGAATTATTACCGGAGTTTTTTCCAACGGAACAGAACGCGATCTGGGCCAGATAGCCCTGGCGCGGTTTACAAACCCCGGCGGTCTGGAAAAAGTTGGTGAAACCGCTTTTACCCGTTCCACCAACTCCGGCGACGCCCGGATAGGACCGTCAGGAGTGGCCGGTCTTGGAAAAATTATTTCCGGTACGCTGGAAATGAGCAACGTGGATCTGGCCGAACAGTTTACGGACATGATTGTTACTCAGAGAGGTTTTCAGTCCAACAGCAAAACCATTCAGACATCTGATCAGATGCTGCAGGAACTGCTTACCCTGAAACGGTAATATTAGGATAATGGAATGATAAAAGTCAGTTTACCGGGAAAAGCCGATCGCCATGTTTTACTGAATCCGCATCTTATTGAATATGTTGAAAGTGCCGGAGAGGGCCGGACAGCGCTGCTGCTGACCACCGGAAAAAAGTTTGTGGTGACCGAAACTCCCGATGAACTGCGTTCCCTGATTATAGCGTACCGCCGGGAAATCGGCTGGAACGGCCAGGAGGAGTAAACCTGTGGATATTGCAACAATCGGCGGAATGCTGGCCGGTTTCTTACTGATTATTACCGCATTCTTTATTCCCAATGACGGAATAGGGGGCATTGTCGACCCCACCTCCTTTATTGTGGTTATTTTTGGTTCTTTTGCCGCCGTTATGGCGGCCAGTCCCCTTTCCCGGGCCCTGGGCTTTATGAAATATATGCGCATAGCGTTCCGCGTTCCTGTTTTTCAGAACAAAATGGAACTTATAAATCAGCTGGTGCAGTTCTCCGACAGTGCCCGTAAGGAAGGGCTGCTGTCTCTGGACGATTCCCTGGGAGAAGTGGAAGACGACTTTTTGCGGGGCGGACTGCGCCTTGTTGTCGACGGAACCGATCCCGATGTTATTAAGCGCATTCTGTACACGAACCTGGATCAGGTGGAAAGCCGTCACAGTGACGGAATTGACTTCTTTGAACGATGGGCCAAGCTGGCTCCGGCTTTCGGAATGATCGGTACCCTTTTGGGACTTATCGGTATGATGGCGCATCTGGAGGATACTTCCAGTGTCGGTCCCAACATGGCCGTTGCTCTTGTTACCACTCTTTACGGTTCCATTTTTGCCAACCTGGTGTTATCTCCCATACAGTTTAAACTGGAAGACCGCCATAAAGAGGAAATGCAGATAAAGGAAATAATGGTACAGGGTATCCTGTCCATTCAAAGCGGTGACAATCCGAGAATTCTGGAAGATAAGCTTCTTACCTTCCTGCCCCCGGATGAACGTCCCTCGCAAAGTGCTGCCGGAGATTAATGAATGGACGAAGAAGGACGAAAGAAAAAAGAAAAAGGCGGCGGCGGTGCTGACGACTGGCTGACAACCTACGCCGACATGGTAACTCTGCTGCTTACCTTCTTTGTTCTGCTCATGAATCCCAGCAACCCTGTCGACAGCCAGCGCATTGAGCTTATAATGCAGGCTTTTCAGGGACTTGGTCCTCTGAGGGGCGGCAATACACTTTCCGAAGGGCTGCTGCCGGAACTGGGACACGATGTTTCAGCCATGCCTTCTGTTGCCCGCGGAAGCCGCATGAATATGGCCCGGAAAAAAGCGGTCAGTGAGTTTCAGCCTGAAATCCGCAGCCGTTTTGTTAAAATTAAGGAAGATGAACGCGGACTGGTTATCAGTCTGGCCGGAGATATTCTTTTCAAGCGGGCCAGCGCGGAAGTTGATCTGGAAAGGGCACGGAATTCCCTGGCTAAAATGGCCAATTTTCTGGGTTCACCGGAAATTGCCGGACGTAAAATCAGAATAGAAGGGCACACCGATTCCTCGCCGACAGATCCTGAAGGTCCATGGCCCACGAACTGGGAACTCTCTTCGGCCCGGGCGGCCGCCGTTCTGCACTATCTTGTGGATTACGGTGCTGACGAGTCTAATTTCCAGATTGCCGGATTTGCCGACACAATCCGGCTGGCCGTTCCGGAACTGACAGAAGAGGACAGGGCGGAGAACCGGAGAGTGGATATTGTTATACTCAAGGAGGCCCATTTATGATGTTTTTGAAGGGGGCTGGTGTCCTTAAATGTTTTATGGTAATATTTTTAAGACATCCAGGGAGGGTGATGTCCTATGTCCGATGAAGATCTTGATATTGCCAACGCAATAGATGCGGATGCGGCTGCAAATTTAGAGGAGCCCAAAAAACGTAAACTGTTCTCTGACCGTCTTGCGCGTATCCTTATGTTTGTTGCCATAGGAATATTCGCGCTTCTTATCAGTGTTACTGTCAGTTATTTTACCTACAGGTTTATGGACAGGGGTAACCGTTCACGTCAGTTCCCCATGCTCTCCAAGGAATATCAGACAGAAGTGCCGGAGTACGCGGTTTGGAATTTTCTGGCTGATGAAGGTTACGATCTTCGCACCCAGACAGCCGACCCTGAACCCTACACTGTTTCTGCCAGAATTAAACTGGGATACAACCCGGAGCTGTACAAGGATCTCTCCGGAGAACTGACTAACAAAAACGATGCCATTATCGACGCGATACGTTCGTATTTCAGCCGGAGAAACCGCTCCCAGCTGGATGATGAACGGGCGGTCAAAGCGGAGCTGCAGAGCAGAATCAACAGTCTGCTTTCCAAGGGGGAAGTGGAACAGGTATGGTTCCTTCAGTATCAGATTATCGGTCTTTAACAGGGAGTAAAACGTGACGGAAGTCCTCTCGCAGGATGAAATTGATCAGCTTCTTACAGCCATCAGTTCCGGCGATACCGAAACAGAAGATACAAGGCAGGTTGCGGAGCGGAAGAATATCCGTATATGGGACTTCCGCCGTCCGGACAAGTTTTCCAAGGAACAGATCCGAACTGTATCCTTTATGCATGAAACCTTTGCCCGTTTAACTACTACCAGCCTGGCTACTCAGCTGCGCTCCCTTGTTCATGTGCATGTGGCCTCTGTAGACCAGCTGACATACGAGGAATTCCTCCGCTCCATTCCGTCGCCTACCGCCCTGGCTGTTATTAACATGGATCCGCTGACCGGTTCCGCCATGCTGGAAATTGATCCGGCTATTACATTTACCATTATTGACCGTCTCTTCGGCGGTCCGGGTGAAGGTTCCAAGATAAACCGGGAACTGTCCGAAATTGAGCGGGCGGTAATGGAATCCATTATTGTCCGCATACTCGGCAACATGCGGGAGGCCTGGAGCCAGGTTATTGATCTGCGTCCGCGGCTGGGACAGATAGAAACCAATCCCCAGTTTGTTCAGATAGTGCCGCCTACTGAAATGGTGGTGCTTGTTACCCTGGAAACCAAAGTGGAAGAAGTTGAGGGAATGATGAACTTCTGCATTCCCTATCTCACTATAGAACCCATTATTTCAAAACTTTCGGCGCAGTACTGGTACTCTTCGGTGCGGCGCGGAACAACAACAGAAAACCTGAACGTTCTCAGGGAAAGGCTGGCTGCCATTAAAGTACCGCTGGTAGCTGAAGTTGGCAGTATTACCCTGGCCATGAAAGACGTTATGTCTCTTCAGCCGGGCAATGTTATCCGGCTGTCCAACACCCGCGTTGGCGACCCCATGGTTCTGAAACTGGGAAACCGTCCCAAATTTGAGTGCCGGCCGGGTGTTGTGGGGCAGAAACTTTCCGTGCAGGTTACGCGCAAAATTGAGGATATTGAGGAAGATGAGTTTGAAGAACTTGCTTCCGGAGGAGACGAAGAATGAGTGACGGCTCTCTTTCCCAGGATGAAATTGATGCATTGCTGATGGGTGACGCCCCTTCGGAAACACCTGCCGCGGCTCCTGCTGCCGGCGGCCCCGGTCTGCTCAGTGAATCTGAAAAAAATGCCGTGCTGGGTTTGTTCGGTGAAGTTACCGGCTCTCAGAGTGCTACCCTGTCCGGTATAATGGTAAAAAGCGTTACGGTAGGCGCTCCCCGCCTGGAAACCCCGGACCGTGAAGCCTTTCTTGCCCAGCTCCCGGATGAAGTTGTTGAAATTAAAATTGACTACAGCAGCGGACTGGCCGGAAGCCATCTCTACGTTCTGACCGGAACAGACGCGCTGAAAATAGCCGCGCCCATGATAGGCCAGAACGATCTGGAACTGGACGGCACGGCAATCAGTGCTGTCAGCGAGGCCATGAGCCAAATTACCGGAGCGTCTGTTTCTACTGTCGGGGATAAAATTAAAGAAACAATTCTTACCGATTCCCCTGAAGGACAGAGTGTTCCAAAGGCCATGCTCGGCCTGCCTTCCGACCCCTTTGCGTGTATTGGCTACGATCTTCAGATTGAAGGTCAGGGCAGCCTGAAACTTTATGAAATTTTTGATTTGGAGATGATCCGGGAACTGGCCGGAAAACTGGGTGTAACACCTTCTGCAGTTCAATCTCCCCCCGCAGGCGATCCCATGGCCTCCATGATGGGCGGAGCGCCCGCGGCTGCCATGGGCGGCGGTATGCCGGGTGTTATGGGCGGCGGTATGGCTGCTCAGCCTGGAATGATGGGCGGTACTTTCGGCAGTCAGGGGCCCCTGAACGTTCAGGGTGTTCAGCTGCCTGAGCTCAATCCCACCATGAGTGCCGGTGAACAGAGAAACATCGGGCTTTTAATGGACGTTTCCATGGAGCTGACCGTTGAGCTTGGACGCACCAAATGGAAAATTAAAGACATACTGGGTATGGGAGAAGGCACCATTATTGAGCTTGATAAACTGGCCGGTGAACCGGTGGATATACTGGTCAACAACAATCTTATTGCCCGCGGTGAAGTTGTGGTTATCGACGAAAACTTCGGCGTCCGTGTTACGGAAATTGTATCAACCATGGACAGGATGACAGACCGATGATGTAAAACAGCTGCGGTATAAACCGGGGGAAGCGGTTTATATCCGGTCCAAATGGGAGGGGACATCTGAAACGAACGGCTTTTATATCCGTTTTTCTTATGCTCACGTTAAGCGTTTTGAGCGCTGCGGGCGGGGAAACGGCGCAGCAGACACGTCCTGCTGAAACCGAACTCTTAATAGGTGAACCAAATTCGGAGAACGCCGCCGGTTCCGCCCGGGGCGAGCCGCCTGCGCAGAATCTTCCGGGTGTTGGTTTTGGTGATTTTCTGCGCATGATTCTGGTTCTGGGATTCGTTATAGCCCTTATTTACGGGTTTGTGTGGCTGCTGCGCCGTTTTTCCGGTCAGAAAGGTGAAATGGAAGATGTTATTAACCTTGTTTCTACCCGTCCGCTGAAAGGCGATGCCGCGCTGCATCTGGTTGAGCTCGGCAGCAAAATGTTTCTGGTGGGCAGCAGCAGTACGGGTGTGAATCTTCTTTCTGAAATTACCGATGAAGACACCATTAATCAAATTAAACTCTCACTTTCCCAGGCCGCGGTTCCTGCTGCTGGGGGCTTTGGACGCATGCTCCGTGAACGCTTCGGCAAAACAGTAAATACTGCTCCGTCTCCTTCAGCCGCCGCGGAAGAAGAGCAGGAAGATAATCTTTCCGGGTTTCTCAGATCCCAAAGGGAGCGGCTGACACGCTTATGAAACTTTCTGCCGGAAAAATACTATTCAGCCTTATACTGCTTTCTTTGCTGTTCATACCCGCTCATAATGCTTTTGCCCAGGCTGCCGATGCGTCTCCGGGTGCGGGAGGGCAGGGACTGGGTGCAGGGCCCTCACTGCCTGTACCTTTTGTGGATCTGAATATCCGCGGTCCTGAAAGCAACAAGGAAACAGCACTCTCCATACAGCTTCTTCTGCTGCTGACCATTATCAGTCTTTCTCCGTCCCTGGCTGTACTTCTGACCAGTTTCCTGCGTATTTCCATTGTTCTTGATTTTGTTAAACGCGCTTTATCACTTCAGCAGGTACCGCCGAACACAGTGTTAATGGGTATAGCGCTTTTCCTTACCCTGTTTATTATGTTTCCCACATTTAATGAAATGTACGAGGAAGCCTTTGTTCCCTATTCGCAGGGAGAAATTGATACTTCGGAACTCTATCAGAGATCAAGCGCGCCTCTGCGTTATTTCATGTACAAACAGATGGCCGGTGATTCAAAAAACATTACGCTGTTTATGAACCTGTCCGGACTGCCTAAACCCAATACCATTGCCGACGTACCCAACTATGTTCTGGTGCCGGCTTTTGTTCTTCATGAACTGACCGTTGCGTTCCGCATAGGAATATATCTGTATGTTCCCTTTATTATTATCGATATGGTTGTGGCTTCGGTTTTGATGTCCATGGGTATGATCATGCTGCCGCCGGTTATGATCTCCATGCCGTTTAAACTGATACTGTTTGTGCTTGTGGACGGGTGGTCTCTTTTAATCCGTCAGGTAGTGGCCAGCTTCAGCTGAGAAGGAGAGTAGTGATATGGATGTAGGAAATGTGGTGGAGCTTATGAGGGCCGCCGTTGTAACCATATTAACTGTTGCTGCTCCGGTTCTTCTGGTGGCTATGGCTGTGGGGCTGATTGTTTCCATTATACAGGCTACTACCAGTATTCAGGATCAGACGCTTACCTTCGTTCCGAAAATTCTGGCTATTCTGGGTGTTATAGCGGCTTTGTTCGGCTGGATGGTTGCCCGTCTGTCCAATTTCACGGTCATTATTTTTGAACGTATTCCGGATTTGGCGAAGTAGAGGCTTGCAGGTTATGGATTGGAGTGTTCTGTTAGACAACGCACGGCTTTTTCTGCTTGTGTTTGCGCGGGTGGCCGCTCTTCTGAGAGTGGCGCCTGTAACGTCTTCCAGCGCCATACCTCCCCTTGCCCGGGGGGCTCTTGCCTTCTTTGCGGCCGTGGTTTTGTTTAATTTTGCCGGGAATGTGTACGGCCCCCTTCCTGAAACAGCTCTGGGTTTTGCCGCGGTTGTCATAGCTGAAATTCTTCTGGGTATAATAATGGGGCTGTTTTTACAGATAGTTTTTGCGGTTTTTCAGACGGCCGGCCAGCTTTTTTCCTTTCAAATGGGTTTTGGCGCGTCTCAGGTTTACGACCCGCTGGCGCAGGTGGAAATTCCTCTTATCGGCCAGTTTCTGAATCTTATCGGGCTGGCGGTGTTTTTGTCTGTTTCGGGAATGCAGAAGATGTTTTTTTCCGGACTGGCCACTTCCTTCAGGGTTCTTAAGGGAACAGACTTTCTTGCCGCATCAGATTATCTGAATGAAACATTTATTACAGCAATAGGCGGTTTGTTCGGGCAGTCTCTTATACTGGCTTTTCCCATTCTGGGTACCCTGATGCTTGTTTCGGTTACTATGGGACTTCTGGCCAAGGCGGCGCCCCAGATGAATCTGCTGATGGTTGGATTCCCCATACAGATAGGCGTGGGTTTTATTGTGCTTCTTATTTCGGCTCCCTTTCTGGCTGAAAAAATGTCGAGTATTATCGATATGAGCTTTAACTGGATGCAGCAGTATTTTCTGGCCACGAAGGAGGCGCTTCCGTGAGTGAACTCAAGCGCTTTCAGTTAATACCTCTTTCGGAAGACAAACGTTTCGGTTTTCATCTGCAGTGGTTCGCGCCGGAAGATGAAGGCCGGACGGAAGATCCCACCGAGCGCAAAATCCGCAAGGCAAGGGAAGAAGGCAAGGTTGCCAAATCAGCCGATATTACCGCCGCACTGGTTATGCTTTTCGGTCTTATATCCATTCTGGTTCTTTCCCGCTCCATTCTGCGGATCAGTATGGACATGTTCCGTCATTTTATTGCCATGGCCGGCCCGGAAAGCCGTCATTCCGCCTCTGTGCTTGTGTCGGTTGGACAGTACCTGATGCGTCTGTCTCTGCCGGTAATGGCGGTTTGTTTTATAGCGGCATTTGCCGGAAATATTATACAGGTAGGCTTTCTGTTCTCAACAAAACCCATAACTCCCGATTTCAGTAAAATTGCTCCGAACTTCGGGCGCTGGGCTCAGAAATCATTTTTTTCCATGGAAGCTGTTTTTAACCTGTTCAAGTCCATAGCCAAAGTTGCCATTATTGCCGTGCTGGCGTATCTGAATATCCGCGGAGCTTTACCCAGGCTGACGAATACCGTTAAACTCAGCCCGTATAACGCGCTCAGCCTTGTGGGAGGAATTGCCATAAGACTGATGCTGGAAACGGCGGTTCTTCTTCTGGCCTTTGCCGTTCCTGATTACTTTTTTCAGCGTTATCAGCACAGGCAGTCGCTGAAAATGTCCAAACATGAAATTAAGGAAGAATTCAAGGAAACAGAAGGCGATCCCCTGATGAAGAGCCGGCTGCGTCAGAGAATGCAGGAAATACTGGCCTCATCAATGGCCCGGCAGGTTCCCGAAGCGGATGTGGTTATTACCAACCCGACCCATTTTGCCATAGCCCTGAAGTGGGAAAGCCGGACAATGACCGCCCCGACAGTAACGGCCAAGGGTCAGGATCACATGGCCATGAGAATTAAGGAAATTGCCCGGGAAAATAACGTTCCCATGGTTGAAAACAGGCCTCTTGCCAGAGCTTTGTACGCCAATGTGGAACTGGGCGATGAAATACCCGAAGAGTACTGGGACATTGTTTCCACTGTTCTGGCGGAAGTGTACCGTCTGAATGGAAAGGCCGTGTAATGTGGAGGTGTTATGGCTGATCCGGCATTAAACAGTTCATCTTTCCGCAGTATTCTTTCCGGTGTTTTCGGCAGAAAGGGCGGCGATGTCGTTATAGCGCTGGGCGTTCTGATTATCGTTATGATGCTCATTATTCCTCTGCCTCCGGTGCTGCTGGATCTGCTCATGACGGTGAATCTTCTGCTGTCGCTGCTTATTATTCTGCTGGTTCTCTACAATTCCGATCCTCTGGAATTTTCCCTGTTCCCGACGGTGCTTCTTATTTCAACAGTATTCGGTCTGGCTTTGAATGTTTCTTCTACCCGGCTGATACTCAGAGACGGAGCCAATTTCAGCGGAGCTATTGTGCGGGCATTTGCCACTTTTGTTGTCGGGGCAAAGGGACAGCAGGGTCTTGTTATTGGGTTTATTATATTCATTATTCTTGTTGCTGTGCAGTTCATGGTTATAACCAAAGGCGCTACCCGTGTTTCGGAAGTTGCCGCGCGTTTTGCCCTGGATGGTCTGCCGGCCAAGCAAATGGCAATTGACAGCGAACTGAGTTCCGGAGCCATTACGGAAGAAGAATCCAGAATACGTAAAAAACACCTGGACGACTCTGTTAACTTCTACGGTTCCATGGACGGTGCAACAAAGTTTATCAGCGGTACTGTAAAGGTCAGTATTGTTATAACACTTATTAACATAGTGGGCGGTATTATTGTCGGCACAACCATACATGGCGAGGCTCTGCAGGACGCTTTAATAACTTATGTTTCCCTGACAATAGGCGACGGTCTTGTTGCCCAGGTTCCGACCCTGCTTGTTTCGGTGGCTACCGGTCTTATAGTAACCCGCGCGGCTAATGAAGGAAGCTTCAGCCAGGATGCTCACGAACAGTTTGCCAGACAGTCTCAAATTTATTTTGTGGCCGCCGGATTTTTGGCCCTGATGGGAATTCTTCCGGGGTTTCCCTGGTATCTTATGTTTCCCCTGGCGGCGCTGACCGGATGGGTGGGGTTCCGCCTCTCACGTAAAACAGCTGAAAAACTGGAGGCTCAGGAAGCTGAAGCCGGCGCGGCTCCGGGAGAACCTCAGGAAATATCCCCGGTTGTTCCGCTGGATCCCATTTCGCTGGAGCTGGGTTTTGGTCTTATACCACTGGTAGACAAGGACCAGGGAGCCGAACTGCTGGAGCGGGTTACCCGCATCCGTAAAGAGGCGGCTCTGGATCTGGGGCTTGTTGTTCCGCGTATCCGAATTATGGATAACATGCGCCTGGAACCTTCCGAGTATGCCTTTAAGCTCCGCGGCACGGAAGTGGGCAGAGGCACCATCCGCATGGGACATTTTATGGCTATTAATCCCGGAGGCGAACGGGAAACCCTGGAAGGTGAACCCACTTCCGACCCCGCTTTTGGCCTGCCTGCTACATGGATTGTTGAAGATTCACGGGAAAAAGCGGAACGTGCCGGGTACACAGTGGTTGACGGCCCTTCAATAATAGCCACGCATCTGACAGAAATACTCAAGCATCATGCCGATGAAATTCTGGGACGTCAGGAAATCCGCTCAATGCTGGATGTTCTTAAAGAAGATTATCCGGCCGTTGTTGATGAGGTTACCAAGGCCTTTACTCTGGGTGAAATCCAGAAAATTCTGCAGGGACTTCTCTCCGAGCAGGTGAGTATCCGAAACCTGGTTGCCATTCTTGAAACAATTGGTGATTTTGCCTCTGTTTCAAAAGATACCGGCTTTTTGGTGGAAAAAACACGTCAGTCCTTAAGACGCCAGATATGTCTTCAGTATGCTGATGAAAATAAAAAGATCAGCGTGCTGACCATTGAGCCCTCTGTTGAGAAAACCATTATTGATTCCCGTACTGAAACCATAAGCGGTGACATGGCTGCACTGGAACCGAAGTTCCACAGAGCCTGGATAAACGCTGTTGCCAATTCGGTAAAGACAGCCCGTGACAGCGGAGCGTGGCCTGTAATTCTGTGCAGTGAGTCCGCCCGTCCCCTGGTACGTTCTACAACTGTCCGTGAAATGCCGGATCTGGTAGTGCTTTCAGTACCTGAAATAGCAGAGGGAATCAGCATTGATGCTATTGGTGAAATTCGCATGGGAGAAACTTGATGCCTGAATTGTTTAGTGAAAGAGCACCGACTTACGAAGAAGCCATTAAACGGATCCGTGAAAAATACGGAGACCGTGCCCGTATTATGTTTAATAGAAAAGTGCCGGCCCGAGGGCTTCGGGGCTTAAGGGGCCATGAGGAAGTGGAACTTGCCGGTACCGTGGCCGTGGGAGACGCCGAAGTGAGAAAACTGCGGGAAACTCAGGACAGACAAAACCGGGCTGCCATACTGGCTTCTGTTGGAAAGACACTGCCCGGACCCGATGCAGCCCCTGAAAAAGCAAAGCCCTCCGGCGCGTCCCGGTCCGCGGAACATTACGGTGAGCAACCTATTAACCGCGTGCTGGAAGAAATTCACAGCCTGAAAGAACATCTGGCCGTGGCCGCTGCTCCGCCGCCTCCCCGTTTTCCCGTACTGGATGAGCTGGAAACAATACTGAAGGAAAATGATTTCAGCGAATCTTACATTCAAAATCTTCTTTCCCATTTGCAGAATAATCTTTCAGCCGCCGATCTGGATAACAGAGTAAAGGTGCACCAGAGTGCTGTTGACAGAATTGCGGACGGTATTACCTGCCGGGCTCCTGTTTCTTACGGCAAACGGCAGCAAGGCGCCGGGCCCCATGTTCTGGTTCTGGTTGGGCCCACCGGTGTTGGTAAAACAACCACAATAGCCAAACTGGCCGCGGTAAACGGCTTATCCAAAAAGCATGACGTGAGAATTTTTACCATAGACGGTTTCCGTATCGGCGCATTGGCGCAGGTGGAAACCTACGGAGAGATAATGGATATTCCTGTCAGGAATATTGAGAGTCCCGAAGATCTGGCAGCCCAGCTGACTCTGGCTTCCGATGCCGACCTTATTCTTATTGATACCATAGGTAAAAGTCCCCGTGACAAAGACCGTATAGAACAGATGCGCCGTCTGCTTGAAGTGTGCGGTGAAAATGCGGATGTTCATCTGGCTCTCAGTGCCACAACGAAAACCGGCGATGTTATAAAGATAATGGAACTTTTTGACATTTTCGGGTATGGTGCTGTTATTCTGACCAAGCTGGATGAAACCATGCAGGTAGGTAATTTGATCAGTGTTCTTTCTGAAAAGAACTGTCCAGTCAGTTATCTAACCGATGGTCAGAGTGTGCCGGTAGATATAGAGCTGGCTTCACCCGGAAGACTTCTCTCCCGTGTCAGCGGGCTTGAATACAATGAAGATGGGCTTTCCGAACAATACCCTTCTGCCGATTTAACGGCAGCCTGGAGATAATACCTGGAGATAACAGATGACAGATCAGGCTGAAAAACTAAGAGAAATTGCACGCAAACAGGCCGAAAAGAAAACGCGGATTATCGCCATTGCCAGCGGCAAGGGCGGAGTGGGAAAAACCAATGCCGCCATTAACATGGCTATAGCCTACACCAACATAGGAAAGAAAGTTCTGGTTCTTGACGCAGACCTGGGGCTTGCCAACGTCAATGTTGTTATGGGGGTTATACCCAAGTTCAATCTGTACCACGTTATCCGCAAGCAAAAGCAGATGAAAGACATTATTCTGGATACGCCCTACGGTGTTCAGATTGTTGCGGGGGCTTCCGGATTCAGCCGGATTGCCAACCTTTCTGAAGAAGAACGCAAAAATTTTGTCAGTGAACTTACGGCTCTTGTTGATGCCGACATTATAATTATTGATACCAGTGCCGGAGTCAGTTCCAACGTTCTGGCCTTTGTTGAAGCCGCCGACGAAGCCATTATTGTTACAACTCCGGAACCCACCGCCATTACAGACGCGTATGGCATTATCAAAATTATTTCTACTGAAATAGACGATCTGGACCTGGGACTCAAACTGGTTGTTAACCGTGTTTCCAGTGTTACGGAAGCAAAAAAAGTTGCGCAGAGGGTTATCAATATTACAGGTCAGTTTTTGAATGTCAAAGTGGACTATCTGGGATTTGTTTATGATGATCCGGCGGTAGCTGTTGCGGTCCGGAAGCAGCAGCCCTTTTTGATTACCGATCCGCGCAGCCGTGCTTCGCAGTGCATTCAGCACATTGTTAACAGGCTGGAAAAAGTTGAGTACCGGGAAGGCCGGGGCGTGCCGCTTTTTATTAAACGTTTAATGGGCCGTCTGGACAGCTGAATGGAGGTGTACGAGAATTGTGGCAGGTGTCTTCAGGCTGTGATAAGATGTGGCAATGGCGAGGTTTGCATGATTCAGCAATTCATACCGGCTCGGTTGACTGTATCGGCACCGTGGCCTATTCTGTTAACCGGGTTAACCGGCTATGGCTGTTTCCCTGCTCAGCGGCGGTTTAAGCGGAATACCGTTTGGTGTGCTGCTGTTTCGTTTGGCTGTTGCCGGAGCAGTATTTGCTGTACTGGCCCTTTTACTGAATCTTCTGTTCCTGCGTTTCTTTCCGGAACTGTTTGAGCCGGCAAATGATGAAGAACAGACAGATTCCGGCGATGATGCCGAATCTCCGGGCAGCAGGCTGAATATTGTTATGCCGGGAGAGGAACCTGATAAGGCTTTCTATGAAGATGCCGGTGAGGATAAGGAGAAATTGATGGATAATATGAACAGTAATTCCGGAGATTTCTTTGATATAGATAATGAGGCTGGCGAGGATTCCTCCCTGAAGAAAAGTCCTATGGAAGGTGTTGAACCTGAAGAAATGGCTCATGCTATCCATACAGTATTGACTCGAGATGAAAAAGGTTAAACTTCATGTCGGATAATGAAATAGAAATTGGCGGAGTACCAGAAAAAGAACTTTGGAAAAAGTACCGCAGTACCGGAGACCAGTCTATTCGGGACTCCATTGTCAGGCAGTATGCGCCGCTGGTGAAATATGTGGCCGGTAAGGTTTCTGTGGGTATGCCTCAGAATGTGGATTTTGACGATTTGGTGGGTTTCGGTGTCTTTGGCCTCTTCGATGCCATAGAAAAGTTTGATACCGAAAAGCATGTCAAGTTCAAAACATACGCGGTTACACGTATCCGGGGGGCCATCTTTGATGAACTGCGCTCCATAGACTGGGTTCCGCGCTCTGTCCGTCAGAAGAGCCGTGAAATTGATGAAACAGTACAGCATCTGGAGGCGCGGCTGGGCCGGGCCGCCACAGATGAAGAAGTTGCCGCGGAAATGGGTTTGAGCATGGAACAGTACAATCAGATGATGCTCAAAGTAAGCGGTTCCTCCATGCTTTCCCTGAATGACATATGGCTGAACGGCGACGAAAACGACAAAATATCCATAGTGGAAAGTATTGAGTCTCCATCTTCTCTCCGTCCGGACGCCATTGCTGAAAAAGGCGAAATGCGCCGGGTTATTGTTGAAGCCATTCAGGAACTTCCGGAAAAGGAAAAAAAGGTTCTTATTTTATATTATTACGAAGACCTCACCTTAAAAGAAATAGGCAAAGTACTGGATGTTACCGAGTCGCGTATTTCCCAGCTGCATACCAAGGCCATAAGCCGCCTGCGTTCCAAGCTGACAAATATTAAAAAAGGAATTTTCTAGCAATGATCGGTCTGGATAATTTTCGAGAGAGAATGAAGGCCGAAGCTGAGAAAACCCGGAAGATAAAAAGTGTCCAGGTGGGCGGCCGTTCCCTTGACGATGCCCTCCGGCAGGCTTCACTGGAACTGGGGCTGCCCCTCCGCGTGCTGGAATATGAAATTCTGGACAGAGGGCATGGGGGAGTGCTGGGCCGAAAAAGCCGCCCCTGGCGTATTATAGCCTACGAAAGTGTTAATCTTAAAGCGGATAAAAATGAACAAAGTCTGGAAGATGAACTGGGCCTGAAAGCGTACGAAGTACAGGAAGTTCCTGAAGATATCGATGCCGACGGACGCTTTTCGGTCCGCCTGGCTGCTAACGGCGCCTGGCTCAAGGTTTTCCCGCCGGAGGGTAAAGGCCGTCCGGTATTCCCGGAAGAAGTCATTATTGTCAACGAGCCCGGGCCGGGAGGTGTTGACTTAAGGGTAGAGGATATCCGCGGTTTTCTGACAAACAACAGTGTTATTTACGGAGTTCTTGATGAGGCTCTGCAGGACTTTGAAGATTTTCCCGAATACGGGGTTTCGTATCTTGTGGCCGAAGGTTCTCCTCCGGTAAACGGCAGCGATGCCCGGGTTATCTATAATTTTGAAACAGATCCCAACAAAATTTCCATAAAGGAAAGAGAAGACGGCAGTGTCGACTTCAAGGAACTTAACCGGTATCAGAACGTCGTAAAAGGACAGCCGCTGGCCAGAAAAATTCCTCCTGAACCCGGTAAAGACGGACGGACTGTCTATGGGCGTTATATTCCTGCCCGCGACGGCAACGATCTGGAAATAGGTCTGGGCAAGAATGTTACCATTACCGATAACGGCGCAACGGTTATAGCTACGGCCAGCGGCCATGTTATGATCAAGAACGGCAAAATTAATGTGGATACAGTGCTGGTTATTCCGGGAAATGTCGATGCCCGTACCGGCCATGTGAACACCCTCGGCTCTGTGGTTATCAGAGGCAATGTGGAAGACGGCTATAATGTAACCGCCCAGGGTAAAATTGAAGTGCTGGGTTACGTTGGTAAAGCCAACCTGAACGCGGGAGGGGACATTGTTGTTTCCCGCGGCATTAACGGCGGGGAAGGCACGGAGTTTGGACACATCGTAGCCGCCAAAAGCATCTGGTCTTCCTTTATTCAGTATGCGCAGGCGGAAGCGGGCGAATACGTTATTGTGAGTGCCGGTATTGTCAACTCGGATGTGGTAGCCCAGAAAAGAATTCTGTGTAAAGGGCGGCGTGCCAAAATTGTAGGCGGTCATGTCAGGGCTTCTGAAGAAGTTAATGCCATTACCCTGGGTTCTCCCGGTTCCTCTGAAACACTGGTTGAAGTTGGTTTTGATCCCCGGGCACGGGAAGAACTGGAACAGCTTAACAACCAGTATGAAGCTCTGGATTCCGAGAAGGACACTGTCGATCTGAACCTTCAGGGCCTCAAACGCCAGGTGCTTATTCAGAAGAAACGTTTATCGAAAGAAAAAGAACAGCTGTTTGAAGAACTGCGTAAAAAGCACAACGAACTTCACCGTAAAATGGCTGCTCTTCAGGAAGAAATCAACCGTAAACAGGAGTACCTGAATACCCTTACCATTAATGGAAAAGTTTCCGCCTCAAAACGGGTTTACGCGGGGGTTAAACTGAGAATACGCGATGTTGAATATGTGGTTAAAGATTCTTATGAAAGTCCTGTAACCTTTGTTCTTGACGGCGATTATATCAGTACTGTGAAGTACCAGGATATTCAGGACGAACTCATCCGGAGGTAGCACGGTGAGTATTAAGCCTATCGATCTGCAGACCCTGTTTGTTAAAATGGACGAAGTCAGTAAAGAGCAGTCCCTCATAAAGGAACATTCCGCGCTGCAGCAGTCTCAGGCCGCGCGCGCCCAGGTTATCCAGGAACTGGAAGATGATCACCGCGTTACACAGACACCTGAAGACAGCGAGGATCAGGCGGTTCAGGAGGATACGTCCGGAAATGACACAGAGTCCGGCCGGGAGAATGAAGAGCATTCGCATCATGAAAAAATGAACAAACAGAATCGAACTGTTGTGACCGATCCCGATGTGGGACAGCACATCGATATTAAAGGGTGATTTTTTCCGTGTTTTGGGCAAGCGTATCGGCAGCTGTTGTTATTTCTCTGTCCGTCTGTCTGCTGTACGGAGCGCTCCTGCGGCGGCGTCTGCGGAACAGATCCGGCATAGAGCCGCTGACAGAAAATCTGCGCAAAGAAGTAGATAATCTGGTTCTGGAACTGAACAGTACAACCGAGCGCAATATTGCTCTGCTGGAAAACCGTATAAACGCCCTGAAGGAAATGCTGGACCAGGCCCGGAAAACAGCCGGTGTATTACGCAGGGAACAGGAACAGCATCATCTTGCCAGTCAGGTATATACGCATCTGGAACAGGCCGCGTCCCGAAACACACCTCTTAACCTGAAAGTAGAAGAAAAAGAGAATGAAACACCTCAAAGCGTTGTGGAGAAAAATCCGTCACAGCCTGCTCCTGAGGAGGGCACAGAAGTGCCGGATATGCAGTCCATGACTGTCCGCGAAAAAGTTATTCTGCAATACAGCAGGGGTGAAAATGTTGACGCAATTTCTCAGACACTCGGCATTAGTCCGGGAGAGGTGGAGTTAATTATATCCCTGCACAGAGGGAGGTCGCTTTAGTTTATGTCACAGCAGTTCAGTGAAACCTTCATTAGAGACGCGGAAGAACTTCTGACCGCGTTGCATCTTATGGCCGAAAATACCCCGGCTGAAAACAGCAGCGCTGACAGCTCCGAAATTGCGCGTGCTCTGCATTCGCTCAAGTCAGGAGCCTCCTTTCTGGGCTGGGAAGATCTGGAAACAGAAGCTCACAACCTTGAAAGCCTGATGGCCGATACCGGCGCCGGAGAAATAGACTGGTCTGAGGCGGCAGTAAAACTCAGCACCCTGCTGGACGGCCACAGACCGTCCCCTGCCGCTCCAGCTGATTCTCCGGTGAAGGCGGTTCGTTTCAGTGCTCTGGAAAAGCGTGTGCTGGCCGAATCCAGGCAGAGAGGAGAACGGCTCTACCGGCTTACCTGTGTTGTTGATTCCGCAGAATTGCTTCCTTATCCGAGGGCCTATCTTGTATCGTCCCGTCTGGAAACAACAACCACGCTTGTTAAAACAGTTCCTCCCATGAACGAGCCGGATGCCAATTTCTTCCGGCCTGTATTCTGGTTGACAACTGACAGCAGTGAAGATGAAATATACAAAGCCGCGGATGTGGATCTGGTCAGTGTAGCCGAGCTTACAGCCCTGGATATTGCCAAAGCCCTCAGCATGGAAGAACTGCCGGTCGGCTCTCCTGTGCTGGAAAACAAGGGAACGCAGGACAGCCTTATTGTTGACCGCGGACGCTACAACAGCTTAAGGCAAATTGCTTCCGAGCTGGCATGGCGGCTGGATCATAAACCCGACTTTTCTGTCAGTTCCCTGATAACCGAAATGCAGCGCAGTCTGGAAAATCTGGCCTATCATCCGCTTGAACCCCTGCTGGAAGACATTGCTGAGGGTGTAACACGCATTGCCGGCCGGCGGGGCATTGAAGCCGCTTTGCACTGGGAGACCGCTTCCGGGGGACTCGACGCTCCGTCGCTGGATGTACTTTCGGAAATCTTGCGTCAAATGGCCCGTAATTCCCTGCGCCATGGAGTGGAAAGCCCGGAGGAACGTGTGCGGGCCGGTAAAAATCCGCAGGCTACACTCTTTCTGAGAATGGAACGCTCCGGGACAAGCTACCGTTTCCGCTTTGAAGACGACGGGCGTGGAATTGATAAACAAAAGGTAATAGAACGCGCCCTCCGGGAAGGTCTGTTTTCCAGTGAAAACCCGGCACCTGAACACCCCGAAGAGCTGACAGACGCCCAGCTGCTCAACATACTCTGTCTGCCGGGATTCTCCAGTGCCGAAACAGCCGATACCGACGGCGGCCGGGGGCTGGGACTGGAAATGGTGCGTCAGCTTCTTGTCCGTGAATTCGGCAGCGAGCTGGAACTGGAAAACAAACCCGGCCAGGGGACAGCCTTTCAGTGGAGCTTCCCCGAAAAACATCTGCGTCAGCCCTATCTTGTCTTTGTTGTGGACAAGCGTTCCTGGGCCCTCCCGCTTGAGTCTGTGTACCGCAGAGGCGTCATGGAACCGGAAAAAATGAACGCCGCCGGACAGGCCTACACCGTAGAAAACGGACTGGTACCGCTGGTCAGCCCGAAAGGGCTGTTACCTCCCGGCACACTAAAACCGTATATACTGGAAATCCGTCACAGAGGGCGCCGGGCCGTTCTGCCCGTAGACGATCTTCTTTCCGAAGAACCCTGGGGCGTGGACGATCTTGTTCCAGCCGAGCCGGCTACTCCCTGGTGCCGGGCCCTCAAAGACCGCCGGGACAACATACCCATTCTTTCGCCGGCTGTCGTGTACGCGGCCCTTGAACTTTTCCGGTACCGGCTGAAATTAAACTGAAACCGGGCTGAAACCGTCCGCGGGTGTTTATTTTGCCCGCGGGTTTTGAGTTCAGCGCCGGCTGAGCGCTTCCCGTGCGCCTGCTATGCGCTTAAGCGCGCCATTCTGTGCGCCGTATGGCCGCCCCTCTGTTCAGCGCCCCTCTTCAGGCCCGGCGCCTGCTATGCGCTTAAGCGCGCCATTCTGTGCGCCATATGGCCGCTCCCTGTTTAGCGCCCCTCTTCAGGCCCGGCGCCTGCACGGCGGTTTTGAGAGGCCGCGCGCGGGTGTTTATTTTGCTCGCGGGTTTTGAGTTCAGCGCCGGCTGAGCACTTCCCGTGCGCCTGCTATGCGCTTAAGCGCGCCATACTGTGCGCCATATGGCCGCCCCTCTGTTCGGCGCCCCTCTTCAGGCCCGGCGCCTGCATGGCGGTTTTGAGAGGCCGCCCGCGTGCTTTACTGCCGTTTAACAAAACTGTTCAGCCGTTCCACCTGCGTTTCCACCAGACCGCGGGCCTCCGCCGAAGAAATAAACTTCTTAAACTGGTTAAA
>PDRU01000081.1 GCA_002748225.1 Spirochaetales bacterium
TTGTATTTATCTGTCCGCACACCATAATGGGAAAAAACATTGTGCTGAGCCAGATGCATCCAGTATCTGTAGTACATGCTCTTGCGCCAGTTTTTGTCCCGCATACCGACAAGATTCGGCCTGAAACTCTGTCCCTGCATTTCAGAGGCGGGTTTTACTCCGGCATAATCCAGCAGAGTCTGGGCAAAATCAACATTCAGAATAATATCGTCATTTGTTGTACCCGGAGGAATTTCCCGCGGATAACACATAAGCATGGGCATTCTCAGCGACTCTTCATACATGAAACGCTTGTCAAACCATCCATGATCCCCAAGGAAAAATCCCTGATCAGAAGCGTAAATAACAATGGTATCCGTTTTTTCACCTTCCGACTCAACATAGTCGAGCAGACGGCCTATATTTTCATCCATGCTGACAATGCAGCGCAGATAATCCTTGATAAACTGCTGATATTTCCAGTTTTTCTCAGCCTCTCTGCTCAAACCTTCCGGAACAGGCTTTTTAAGATCTCGGGGTTTTAAATCTCTTTCAATCCGCATTTCCGCCAGAGAGGCCGCCCGGGCACGGTTTCTGTAATCGTCATTGAAAGTTTCAGGGTATGGAATTTCGGTATCTTCAAAAAGATGTTTATGCTTTTCATCCGGTATCCACCACCTGTGCGGAGCCTTATGATGACAAAACAGGCAGAAGGGTTTATCCCTGTCTCTCTGATCAAGCCAGTCCATGCACAGATCCGTAATAATATCCGTTACATAACCTTCATGATTTTCCATTCCGTCCGGTGTCAGAAAATCAGGATTCACATACGAACCCTGCCCCGGAAGCACTTTCCAGTAATCAAACCCGGTAGGGTCGCTGTTTCCTCCATGCCCCAGATGCCATTTGCCGATCATTGCCGTCTGATAGCCCTCGCGGCGCAGCAGCTTTGGAAAAGTTGTCTGTCTTCCGTCAAACGAAGTATCCAGAGTTGTCACACCGTTCACATGATTGTAAGTACCGGTCAAAATGGAAGCCCGGCTTGGAGCACATATGGAATTGGTACAAAAACAGTTGTTCAGGCGTACGCCGTCATGAGCAATCCGATCAATTGAAGGTGTTTTATTAATGCGGCTTCCGTAAGCGCTGATGGCATGAGCGGCATGATCATCTGAAAGAATAAACAGGATATTGGGTCTTTTGGCTTCCATGTATTATGTCCTTTTCTTATCAATCTTTTTTTGAGAAAACCTGAGTAAAATAATGAAGAGAAAACTCAGAATAATAAAAACAAGGCTGATGGGTCTGGTAAGAAAAATCATGGGATTTCCCTGTGAAAGCACAAGGGCGTTCCGCAGATTTTTCTCTGCTATGGGCCCGAGAACCAGTCCTAATATTATGGGAATAATGGGAAACTCCAGTTTGGTCAGAAAATAGCCAATAATCCCGAAAAACATTAAAACTTTTACATCAAAAACGGAATTGCCGAAGGTATAGGCCCCTGTCGCAACAACCACAACCAGACACGCCGTAAGCAGCTTCATTGGAACCTTTGTAATACTTACAGCGTACTTCAGAAACAGCTTGCCCTGAAAAAACAGCAGTATATTGGCAATAACTATACCAATAAGTATGGAATAAATGGTGGCCTTCTGTTCGGTAAAAAGCGTCGGCCCCGGTACCAGGCCGTGCATCATAAAAGCACCCAGAAGAGTAGCCGCAACAACATCACCCGGAATTCCCAGAGTTAACAGGGGAATAAGCGTTGCACAGGTAGAGCCGTTATTGGCCGCTTCCGGCGCGGCAACACCGCGGATTTCACCGGTACCGAACTCTTCGTCTTTTCTGGCCCGTCTTTTCGCCTCATCGTATGCCAGAAAGGAGGCAATACCTCCGCCGGCCCCCGGAATGGCTCCAATTATAGTGCCAATACCGGCAGATTTGAAAATGGTAGTGAGCAGAGACAGAATTTCCTTACCGCTCAGCCTGTCTTCACGCGAAGAACCCTGCGTGCCGGTAATGGCAACACCCTCATCGGCCTGAACAACACGGATCATCATTTTTGTTATGGCAAACAGCCCCAGAAGCGCAGGAAGCATCTTTATTCCGCCCAGTAAATTGTAATTGCCAAAGGTAAAACGCGGAGCCCCGGATATGCTGTCCAGACCGACCATGGAAATAAGCACTCCAAAACAGCCGGCTATCAGACCTTTAACAATACTTTTACCGCTCACTGACGCAATAACGGAAAGACCGAATATGGCAATGGAAAAATATTCCGGCGCCCCGAATTTCAGCGAAAAAACCGCTATCTGCGGCGAAAGAAAAAGCAGGCAGAACGCACTGAACAAACCGCCTATTGTGCTTGAAACAAGCGCAATGTTAAGAGCTTTATTCGGAAACCCCTTTTGTGAAAGGGGGTAGCCGTCCAGCAGTGTAGCAACCGCCGCGTTTGTTCCCGGAGTATTAATCAGTATGGAACTGACAGAACCGCCGAAATTCGCGGCAAAAAAAATGCTTGTAAGCATAAGCAGGGCATTGACCGGACTCATAAAAAAAGAAAACGGCAGTAAAATTGTTATGGCAAGATTACCGTTCAGACCGGGAATGGCTCCAAATACCAGCCCCACAAACAACCCGATATTAATAAAAAGAAAAGCCTTCAGGGTAAAAAGCTGACCGGCAACACTTAACAGAAATTCCATCATACATCCTCATGGAAGCTGGATATTAAAAGCAAAGGTAAATACCGAAAACAGAAAGAGAATCAATATTACATTGATTAAATAGTACTTCACCTTTCTTACGCCCGACAAATACAGTGTTACAACACCAAGAACAAGAGTTGTAATAATATAACCTGTAACAGGCAGCAAAAACGCGTACAGCAGAATAACCGCCATATACAACAGGGAACGGGCCTCAAGGCGCAGATTTATCTGGCGCCAGGAATCCCTGCCGGATAAGCTCTGAATAATCAGAACAATTCCCCCCGCCCCTATCAGAAGGGCAATAATCTGAGGGACAATACGGGCATTGATATAGGCATTATTATTTGCAAGTGATATTTGCCTGGGTATTATCAGCAAAAGGAATATGCTGAAACACACAGACAAGATACCACTTACAAGGTTAGTTTTAAACCTGACAGTCATTATTAGAGAATAAGCTCCGTCAGCCGTTTAAAGAGATCTGCCGTGCTGAGAATTTTGTTTTTCAGCTCGTCAGGAGGCATTTTGGACGGAGTATAATTCATCTCCGCTGCCTTTTTCAGGAACTCGGGGTTCTCATACACTTCCATAAAAGCCTTGTAGTAATAATCAACCGTTTCGTCTGAAGCCTCTTTTCCAAGAACAAAGAAATTGGAACTCTGGAAAACAATATCATAACCAAAATCGTTCTTTACAGACGGAACAGTAAAGTCTTCATAAGCCGTGTAGGCGCCGTCGCTGAACACACCAATGGGAACCAGAGTACCGTCTTTCAAATACGGTTTTCCCAGACTGGGGTTAACCGCTGTAACATGAACATGGCCGCCCAGAAGAGCCGTCAGATTCTCTACAGAAGAACCGGCAACACTTTCCGCTTCAACACCGGCCATTTTAAAAAGAGCCGTCTGTAACAGATAGGTTGTTCCCCCCGGAGGATTACTGGCATAAACCAGATGATTATTTTTGGCAAATTCCAGTAATTCTTCCATGGAACTGATTCCGGACTTGGAAGGATTTGTAAACAGAATAAAAGGCTCTGAAACCAGTTCCGCGACAACCCGGAAGTCGTCAAAAGTGTAGGGCAGATTTTTGTTCATCAGAGGAACAAGAGTAAACATGCCAATTCCCGGAAGCATCATTCTATGCGGGTCGTAAGGTTTGCCCAGGAAATCAGCCGCAGCAAGAGCACCCGCTCCGCCGTTTATAACCTTTACCACAACATTCTGACCGGTAATATCTTCCAGATACTGTGCCACAAGACGGGTTTTGGTGTCGGCACTTCCTCCAACCGACCACGGGTTTATTATTGTAATTTCACTGGACGGTGCCCATGCTTTTGATTCCTGCTGTTCACTTTTTTCCTTCGTGCATCCTGAAATCAGAAAAACCCCAAGCAAAACCAGTAACACCAGTAACAAGCGCCTCTTCTTCATTTCTTTCTCCTTCCTTTTTGGGAATTATTTAAACCAGATGGGACTGGACATCGCCATCTGGCCGTTTCTCTGACGCACTCTTATCCGGTAATGACACGGCCCCTTTGTTTTATCACTAACGGTAATGCTCCGGCTGTAGAGCTGCTGCGGTATTAATTTGTGAATTTTAAACTTATACGCCATACCATAAACAACATCCTGCCTGTAGAGCTTTCCGGTATCCACATTATACCGCTCTTTCAGAAGCTGACGGCTCTCATCCGTATAAAAATGCACATAGCTTTCTTCCAGCAGAGTTTCTGGCGTGAATTGACATTTACAGCCGTTAATATCAAAAAGGAGTACAGACGAATCATCCAGTTCAAATTCCAGAACAAAACTGTTGTGATGTCTGTAATCGGCTTCTTTCTGACTGACCAGTGAAGAAAAAGTAAACGATTTTTCGTTATGGGAATATTTATGAAAGCCGTCCACCAATCCGGTGCTGAGGCTTTTTATTCTTCCATTCTTAACGGTTATTTCGCCGCTCCAGTTCCGAGGCGGCATTTGCGCGTATGAAGGAGACGGCCCCCAGCCGTACTCAAAACGCATTTTATACAGACCTTTCTCTACGTTCAAAGGACTCTCCGGCGGACCGAGCAACTGCAGGCTTTTCTCGTTTTTAACTATTTCAACATATTCAATGGCATCTTCGCCTTCAACATCAACACGTATGCACGCTGAATCTGTCTGTCCGTTACAGCTGCCCATCAGCTTATCGTTGATTGTAAAATCAAGCTTAATGCGGTCTCCGGTTACAGCGTAGACTCGCCGCTGCGAAAAAGCCTCCCACAGGCCTTCACGGCTTAAGTTCTCTGCCAGAACCGCCGCCAGCCCCCGCCCGTAATGTCCCGGGAATTCCCCCCAGTTATCGGTAGACCCGATAGCGCCGAGAATACAGCCGCGTTTCAATGCCGCACTGTAAGAACTGCATGTAAGGTCCGGTGCAAGAAAAGCGTTATCAAGAAGCGCGCCGCCCCACATTTCGCCTTCCGAGCTGCCATGAACCGAATAAATCTCACAAAACGGACTTAACTCAGGACTCAGAACACTCCAGTCTTTTCCGCGGAATCCCGGTAAATAGGCCGTATGATGCGGTATGGCAATAGCCTTAACACGCTTCAGAGCACGGTAAAGTTCTTCCAGTGTGTCGCATTGAATAAGCTCGGGATAATCGTCAAAGAAAAAAACATTATGATCGCCGGCAACGGCATTGCCCTGCCATTCATACCCCGGGAAGGTAACAAACTTGCCGGGTTTATTGAATTTCTCCATGGCCGCGCATGAATCTTTCCATTCTTTTTCAATTCTTTCCGGAGTTTTCCAGTTTTCAATATTGAGAGGCAGCGGTCCGGTTTCTTCCGAGGGATGTCCCAGGCTGCTGAATGCCGGGGAAGTAGTGGGATAATACGCTGCCGCATAAAAATCCAGATGACTTTGAGCCTTTTCCATTACCTGCTCCATGTTGAAATCCGGATCATCCGCCTGATGCGTATTGTCGTGCATTTCTCCAAAAAAAATGGAAAACCGTTTTGGAACCAAGGTGCATCTCCTATTTGTTCAGACTCAAAACATATTAGGCCACATTATAAACCATCATTTTCCGTTGTCAATATTTTTTTATTGGGATTTTAACCGGGGCGTAACCAGAACGGCGCCTTCGGCCTTGCGGCTTCAGAGGTCTGAAAGTGTCGACTTCAGCACAAAGTCAAACGGGCTGTGAAGAATGGCCTGGGCTATGCCCCCAAGAGCCGAATGGGCTCTTTGAACAGACGGCAGTTCAACAAGAGGGCTTGGAATAAGCGAAGAAGAATTAACATATTTCAACAATGCTTTCTTAATAAATTTCAGCGACTGCTCATTCTGAATATAAGGAACATCCAGAATAACTTTCCGGGGATTAAAAAGGGCGGCAATCTGGCTGATAACCTGGGCAAGAATATCCGATATCAGTCTGACGTCTTCGTCCTGCAGAGGATTCTCCGACTGAAAACCCTTTTTTAACTGTTTAACAACACTCTCGTCATTGATAACAAGAAACGAATCAGCCTGGGTAAAAACACCGTTATTATGAACAAACATCTTGCCAACTTCCATGGCAATTCCGGAAGAACCGTAGAGAAGAGTATAATGGCTGTCAACAAATCCGGCTCCCAGACCTTTATGATTTTCAATATAAACAATGTTGGCAGAATCGTTATTAATATTAAAACAGGCTTCTGCCAGAGCCTTCGCGTTCGCGTTATTTATTATACTGAGCGGAGGTAACTGAGTCTGATTTACAGCACTCTCCTCTATGAGCTGCTCAAGATTCACCGGCCCCTGCCAGGACAACTCCACAGAGCGTATAACGGTTCCCTCACTGTCCACCGGTCCCGGAACCATAACACCAATTCCAACAATGAATTCCTGCGGAATAGACACCTGTCCACAGAGGCTGGAGTAGATATGCCTTATTTGCCGTGCAACACTTTCAGGCGAAAATTCCCCGATGCCGTATTTTTTGTGCGCAATAATAGTTCCCTGAAGATCCGCCATAATGCCGGAAATACCATCTTTTGTAATATCTATTCCAACCCCGTACCTGGCTTCAGGATTAAAGCGGAAGAGCGTTGAGCTGCGGCCCACCCCCTTATTGCCAATACCGCAGGGAACAACCAGTTTTTTTTCTTCCAGATACTGCATAATATGACTGATTGTTGAACGGCTGGAGCCTGTCATGCGGGCAATTTCGGAACGGGAAAGCTCCGCGTTATACCTGAGAAGCCTCAAAACCAGATGGGCGTTATGACGCAGCATGTCTTTCGGGGTTAATAATTGCATTTTCATGAATCTATCCCGTTCATTATATCATTACAAGTAGGTAATAATCCTGCAATCCAGTTACTTTTAACAGGCAAAAGCCCGCTCAAACTGGATAGTATTCACTCTGCGCGCTAAAATAAGCGCATGAAACCGCTAATCCGCATATTACTCGGCTTAGTGCTGGGCATAATGCTAACCCTCGGAGGAGTTATCCTCTTCGGTCAATTCACCCCGCAAAAAAAACCGGCGGCCCCTTCCCTGCCCGACAGCATGGGCGCCGTTATTACTCATATTGCCGGACCTGTCTTTATTATCCGCGGGGAAGAATCGCTGGAAGTTATTCCCGGAGACAGAGTGCAGCCGGGTGATGTCATAAAAGTAACAGAAGGCGCCATGGCCCAGGTACAGCTGGCCGACAAAGGAAGCGCTCTTCTGGGAAGCGACACCCTTGTCCGCTTTATAAAGCTTACCGGGGCCGACCGGAAACTGGAACTGCGCACCGAAATTCTGACCGGCTCGCTCTCGTATAAAGTAGAAAAACTGGACAATTCGGAGTCCATTATTATTCACGCGGACAATACAGAATACGAAATTACCGGAACAGAGTTTGTACTGGAAAAACGCAGCGATGGCAGCATACTCATTGTCGGAGAAGGAACTGTACGCGCCTCCGGAACAACAATACAAAACGGCAAAGTACTGGTTAAAGCAGAACAGCAGCTTCTTGTACGGGGAACATCCGATCCACTCACGCCGCAAACCGGCAGCGTTATGCCGGCACTTCCGGCCGCCCCTGAATCGGCCAGCAAAGAAAATCTCAAACGTCTTCAGGAAGCCGCGCCCCTGCCGGCCATGCCCTTCGGTTTCAGCAACGCGCCGAAGCCCGTCCCGGTAGAAATAAACACCACCCCGCCGGATGCCCAGATATACATTGACGGGCTGAAAACCGGAACCGGAAAGTTTTCAGGCATACTGCCCCAGGGAACCGTTATTGACCTGCGTGTACGCCGCAGAGGCTTTTTGGATTTCAGCACAAAACTCACCGCGGAGTCGCCCATTATGCTGGACGTAGTATTAAAACCGGCCGGAATTAAAGACACTCTCAACCAGCCGGCCGGGGAAACACCCGCAGCGGACCAGCTGAAGGCAGACTACGAACGGCGCATTGCCGAGCTTAAGGAATCGTTTGCGGGAAAAGCGGCCGCCGACAAAGAAATGCGGGCCCGGCTGGAAATGGAAAAGACCCGCGCTGATGTGCTGGAAACCGAACTGGCTGACAGCAAGGCCGAGAATCAGAAACTTATCGACCTTATCCGTCAGATACAGGAACTGGCCGACAAAGAAAAAAGCAAATAAGCTTACTTTGCCGCCGCTGCGCTCCCGCCTGGCGCCCGCCTGGCTCCCCCCTGGCGCCCGCCTGAGGCGCCAGTCTACAGAAGGTTCACATTCCGGCCGGCCAGAGACCGCATGGCCTCCCCCACAGCCCGGGCACGCTCCTCATTCGCCGCCAGAAGCTCTTCCAGAGCTCCCTCAGCCTTATCCAGCCCCAGATTCCCCGCAAAGCCCGCACCCTGCCGGTTTTCTATGGCCTGGTAAGGGTTACCGGCCGGATACTTCTCCGGATGCATTCCCACCTCCCGGTAGGCGTCCCGGAAGGTCATGCCCCCTTTCTCAATTCAGCCACCTTCAGCATGGCCAGAACCGTATCCGCGGCACGCAGAACCGGGCCTTTGGTGTCCTGATAATCCCGGTTGTACCCGGAGGGCAGGCTGCGGATAATGCCCTTAACCTGCATGGAAGCGGCATTCACCGAAGCCGCGCGGGAACGCATCAGCTCCAGTCCGTCAGGATTACGCTTCTGCGGCATAATGCTTGACCCGGTACACAGCTCCGGGGGCAGGGTAAACCAGCCGAACTCCGGCAGAGAGAACAAAATAAGGTCGGAGGCCAGTTTCGACATGCTCACCGCCAGCTGATCCAGAGCATCAAGCAGCCGCGACTCAAACTTCCCGCGTGAGAGTCCCCCGTAAGCGGCGTTGTTCTGTATGCGGGAAAAGCCCAGTAAATGCGCCGTCCATTCCCTGTCCAGAGGCAGAGGGGTGCCATAGCCGGCCCCCGAACCCAGAGGGCACTGGTCCAGAAAATCATACAAAGAAGACAGCCCCCGCAGATCGTCAAGAATCAGCTCGGCAAAACCGCCGGCCCACAGGCCCACAGACGAAGGCATGGCCGGCTGCATGTGAGTGCGCCCGGGCATGGGTGTGCCTTTATGCCGTTCAGCCAGTTCCAGCAGGGCCCCCGCCAGAGCTCCGGCCGTCTTTACAGCCTCAAAAAGATACTGCCGCATCCACAGACGCATAACCGTCAGCACCTGATCGTTACGGCTGCGCCCCAGATGTATGCGCTTCCCGTCTTCTCCGCACATAATCATCTCCAACGGTAAATTCCTCCACCAGCCTGTTCAATTCGTATCCTTTTGCCCAAAGTTTACTCATAACGCGTCCTCACACACCGGAAAACCGGAAAGAATAATGCCAGTATAGCTCTTCAATGCTGTAAAAGGGAATCTGCAGGGCCATTTCCGGCACTATAGTGCAGTATTTTCCCTTCCATCTTCAGCTTTCCCGGGGTATTATTGGGTTACCACTCTAATTGGGAGGCCTGAAATGAAACGTTCTATTATGATTATTACCCTGAGCCTTGCGGTATTATCGGTACTGTCTGCCGCAAGTCCCAAGTTTGACAAACTCAACGAAGCACAGCGCTACGATCTGGCAAAAGCCTATGCACTTGTCGCTGACCGTTTTGATGAACTCAAGCAGTCTGAAAGAGCAAAGGGCTACCGGCAGATGGCCGAAAAGATTTTCCCCGGATACAAGCAGTCGGTTCCCGAACCCGCGGAAAAAGCAGCAAAGAGTGTTGAACCGGTCGACAAACCAGTCGCACTCAGCACACCCGGAGATACAGCTTCCATTTACTATTTCAACAAAGTTCTTAAAGGTGTATTCACGGAAAATCTGAATCTTACCCTGAACACTCTGGCAGATCCCCTCTACCTGCCTCAATACGACAAGGGTATTAATAAAGAATACGCGGCTTCAGAACTGCAGTGGGCTTTTGACAAATACGATTTGGAATCCATGTCGCCCTCTGATGTTTTCCAAATGGACACTATCCAGGTAACTTCCCTGAACAACGGCTACTGGAGACTGGATATTCAGACACAGCCCGGTTACGGAGAAGCTGTGCCGGTAACATTCTGGTCTGAAAAAATGGGTTTCTATTTCCGCAAGTATTCGGAAGGCTGGCGCCTGGCAGCTATCGGACCTGTTCAGTAATCCGCTCTGCGGCTCATTGTCAAAATGGGCCGCGGGCTTTACCGCCTGTCACTTTATTCTCAGAGCAACACGCGGACGGGGCAGCCAGCGGGGCCTCAAACGCATAACATAACCGCAGCTGGGGGGAAGATAGGGCGCAAATAAAGCCCTCCAGATATTCACCCGGCGGCACAGGGGATAAACTCTTAACCGCCTTGAATAAATGCGGCAGAGACGGGTCTGTTCGTCCAGCCACGGACAGGGCCGGGACAGATCAATTTCCCAGCAGCCGTCAGGCAGCCGTCTCTTCTGATAGCAGCACAGACCGCAGCAGCGGCAGTGCGACTCCCATTTAGTCCAGCGGCGCAAAACTTCCCGATTCATCCCGGCCGCTTTTTTTAAGATAAATAACTTCCACACCTACAGGCAGGAATTCCCGTCCAAAACCTGCCGGATGAGGCGTACGCCAGACAATGGTATACCGTCCGGCGGCCATGGAACGCAGCTGACGGACAATTTGCCCGGAACCTTCAGGACTCAGCATGTACGACGCGGAGCCGCCGGTCTGAGCCGCAATATAGTCCAGTTCCGGACTGCGGAGATCGGGATCGGCATAAACCGGATAAAAGACAATGCCGTTATTGGCCATCAGCCGGGCCGTTTCCACCAGACCGTACCGGTCAAAGGCGCCGGCGGACGGAAGACGGTTAACAAAGGCCGCGACAGCCTTCCGTTCTCTGCGGGCAACCAGATCTGTGGCAGCCAGACGCAGAGCTTCATCCCACTCAACCAGCCGTGAACCCACGGCTTCTTTTGTTAACCTTTCAAACGCCTGCGCGCTCTCTCCGGGCAGAATTTCTTCCACCGCCGTCCGGGAACCCGCGCCTGCTAAAGACAGGGAATCACCGGTTTCCAGGGCGGACGCCAGCTGACCGGCGCCTTTCATGAGAAAACGGACGTCCTGGGCCGAACCGGATAAATCCGCTACAGCAGCAATGCTTACCGCTGTATCTGTAGAAGAGGTCCAGTCCAGTTCCGGAGTTCCCAGCAGCTGTTCTCCGTCAAAGACACGGAAATTGGTTGCGTCAAGGCCGCGGATGGGATGTCCCGTACGGTCCTTAACGGTCAGATCGACGGCAATATCCGGATACGCATCAGCCCGGACGGAGTTGAGAGTAACATCCAGTCCGCCGTAAAGAGTGGAAAGAGGCGTCAGCAGAACAATACGGTCACCATTAAAATCGGCCACCGCCAGATTCCCGTTTTCATCCGGAAAAACAGAGGTAATAAGATGCTCTCCTTCACCCAGATCAGCCTCCTGTGTCAGAGCGCCCGACTCCAGATCCACACGGAGAATGCGGTTGCCGTCGGCAATAAGAAGACTGCCCTTGTAGAGGGTCATGCCTTCAGGCGCATTCAGGCCTTCGGTAATAAGGGGCCCCAGGTAATTTCCCGAGGTATCAAACACATCAACAGTTTTCCGCAGGGAATCGGCCACAAAAACCCTTTCTTCCTGACAGGCAATACCCGAAACCCCTTCAAATCCGGAAAAACGCCCGCGCGCTTCAATATTCAATACATGATTCCCGTTCAGATCCCATTTGGCCACACGCCGGTTTCCCCAGTCGCTGACATACACATAAGCACCGTCCGGAGAAAGGGCCATGTACTGAGGCCCCAGAAAACTGTTCTCCTCCCGGCCGCTGCTGCCCCAGCTGTCTATTCTGTAGCCTCTGCGGTACTTGTCCAGGGAAAGAACGGATATGCGGTCAGCCTGAAATTCTGTAACAAGAAGCCGTCCGTCTCCGGTATCCAGCACATCAAAGGGTCTGTCAAAACCTTCCACTCCGCCTTCATAGCGCTCTACCAGCGCTCCGTTGGCATCTGTACGGATTATTTCACCGCCGACATAGGAGGTAATCAGAAGGCCGCCTGAACCGTCGCCGGCACTCCGGGCTGTGCCGGGCCGCTTGAAAAAGGAAACGCCGTCTTCCCGGCCTTTAAAGGAAATAAGAGGTATCCATTCATCATCTACCGGTATTTCTTCCTCACCGGAAAGTCTGCGGCGCAGCTGTTCCGCCTTGTTGATCAGAACGCTGGAGGCCTCAGAGTCTTCCGCCAGTGCGCTCCAGACTTTCAGGGCCGAATCTTCCATGCCGTAACGCCAGTAAGCCCGCCCCAGCCATTCCTGTATCTGCGGATTCACCGGATCCAGTGTCAAAGCCTGCTCCATGGACAGCAGCGCCTTGCCCGGCAGGCCGTCATTCAGTGCAATAACTCCCCAGCGCCATTCATCCAGGGCCTTGACGGCCTCCAGACTCAGCTCCTGAGCCCCGGCGTGTCCCCCGGCCGCAAACAGAAATACCAGAAGCAAAAAGAAATGCAATCTACAAGATTTCCGGTTTACCATGGATTCTCACCGCCTCCAGATGTTCTTTAATAACCGCATCGTCCGGCCGTAACAAAAGAGCCTCCGTCAGATACCGTACAGCATCAGGAATATTTCCCGAGCGGAAAAGCGCCCACCCCAGCGAATCCATATAAGACGCATTTTCCGGATTCTCTTCAACAGCCATACGGCACAGCTCCACGGCCTCATCCAGATTTTCGCCGCTTTCAGCCAGCAAATATCCCAGTCCATTGGCTGCATTGGCATTATTATCGTCCAGTTTTACTGCTTCACGGTAACTGTCCATGGCCAAATCCCCTCGTCCCTGGCGCCATTGACAGTACCCCAGAGCCGACCACGCCTGAGGCGAGAGAAAACCTTCCTGCAGAACTTCCCGGGCATTTTTCTCAGCCTGCTGCAGCTCGCCTTCTTCCACCTGAAGCCAGACAATCAGCATACGCGCCTGATACATCCGTGCCAGGTTCTCTTCACTGCTAAGTACCTGAAAAAGCAGACGCAGGGCATCCTCACGCTCACCAAGGCGGGAGTGGCATAAAGCCATATAATATGCCAGTTCGCCATCTTCGGCCGGATCGGCTTTTTCCGACAAAAAAAGCTCCAGAGCTGAAGCGTAACGGCCTTCTTCGTAGAGTTTTACAGCATCTTCCCGGATGTCATAACTCATCAGGCCTCTCCTGAAAGATGCACACTGGCCCCTTCACCGGGAACAACCGGAAAAACACTGGCCTTAAAACCGAATATCCGGTCGTATTCTTCCAGACGGGCTTCGTAGTCGGCAGTGCTTTCCGTATTCATAAGGGTTACGGTACAGCCTCCAAAACCTCCGCCTATCATACGGGCGCCGTAAACACCTTCGGTTTCCACGGCACGTTTGGTCAGCCAGTCCAGCTCCGGACAGGATATTTCCAGATTATCGCGCAGACTTTCATGAGAACGGAACAGTATACGTCCGGCCACATCGTAAGCACCGGATGTTAAAGATTTACGGAAGTCGCAAATACGGATATTTTCCTTAACCTGATGCAGGCAGACCCGCCTGGCACGCTCGCTTAAACCCTCAACGGTGCTGGAAAGGTCGTTCTGGGACAGATCCCGGAAAAGCATTTTGCCCTGTTTCATTCCCAGAACTTCTTCACACTCGCGGCAGCAGGCATCAAACTCCGCCTTTTCTTCATCGCTCATGGTTTCCGTTACCTGGGAATCGGTAGCCAGCAGTGTCAGCTTGTTCGCAGGAAACACAAAATAGTCCATATTGAGGTTCTGAAGGTCGAGAAGACACAGCTGGTTGGGACGGGCATGATAACAGACCATGGGAGAGGCAAAACTCTCCCGAAGCCCCATAAAGGTTTTTTCAGACCAGTCGGCCGCCTCAATAAGAGTGAGCGGCGGCAGCTTCAGCTCAAAGAGCTCGTTCACGGCAAGAGCCGTGGCCAGAACCATGGCCGAAGATGAAGCCAGACCAATTCCCATGGGAACTTCACTGAACAGGGTAATGTTCATACCCTGCAGTGTGCAGCCTTTGTCCATCAGGGAATGAATAACGCCTTTACAGTAATTGGCCCAGCGGTTTTCCCTTTTGAACTTCAGCCCCGACAGAGTGGACTTCTTCCGTTCGTTCAGATTACCTGAATAAAACCGCAGCGAATTATCCGATCGCCGGGAGGCGGCAACATAAAAACGCCGATCAATACCCAAAGACAGAACACAGCCCTTTCCATATTCTCCGTGCTCGCCGAATAAGTCCATTTTACCGGGAACACTGACAATTACTGAGGGCTTTTTTCTGTACTCTTTCTCGTGGAAAGCAGATATTTGTTCAATCAATTGAGGCCCCGCCGCTTAAATGGGTTTTTCCCACTGTTTTACATGATTCTAAGCGGAGTTTGGCGGAGAATCAAGAAAAGCCTTAATTTTTAAACAAGACTTAACTTTTTATGCCGTATTTCCTGTTAAAACGCTCAACACGCCCGGCGGTATCCACCAGTTTCTGCTTACCGGTAAAGAACGGGTGGCATTTGGAACAGATTTCAAGCTCCATATCCCCTACCGTCGAAAAAGTTTCAAAACTGTTGCCGCAGGCACATGTAACCTTTGCGGGCTTGTATTCGGGATGTATTCCTTCTTTCATAATCTCAATCCTTATTCCATCCGTCCGGAGGTATTCATTCCTTTCAGAAACGCCTCATTATTCTTGGTCTTGCGCATCTTGTCAACGATCATCTCTGTAGATTCCAGATCGTCCATGGGACTCATAACCTTTCTGAGAATCCACATTTTGTTCAATTCTTCCGTTGAAAGCAGCAGATCTTCTTTCCGCGTGCTCGACTTCTTCACATTAAAGGCCGGGTAAACCCGTTTATCGGCCAGGCGTCTGTCCAGTGACAGTTCCATGTTACCCGTACCTTTGAACTCTTCAAAAATAACTTCATCCATCCGGCTGCCGGTTTCAATAAGCGCGGTAGCCACAATGGTCAGACTGCCTCCGTTTTCAATATTCCGGGCCGCGCCGAAGAAACGCTTTGGTTTATGCAGAGCGTTTGAATCCACACCGCCGGAAAGGATTTTGCCGCTGGTGGGCACGGTCTGGTTATAGGCCCGGGCCAGACGGGTAATGGAATCGAGAAGAATAACCACGTCTTTTTTATGCTCAACAAGCCGGCGCGACTTTTCCAGCACCATTTCAGCCACCTGAACATGCCGGGTTGCCTGCTCGTCAAACGTGGAGGCAATAACCTCACCCTGAACACTGCGCTGCATATCGGTAACTTCTTCCGGTCTTTCATCAATGAGCAGCACAATTAAATGCACATCCGGATGATTCTCCGTTATGGCATTGGCAATTTTTTGCAGGATAACGGTTTTTCCTGATTTCGGCGGAGAAACGATCAGCCCTCTCTGTCCTTTTCCAATGGGACAGAACAGATTAATAATCCGGGTGGAAGGATCTCCAACCCGGGTTTCCATATTCAGCCGCTCTGTCGGATAAAGCGGTGTCAGGTTTTCAAAGGCCACTCTGGTCTGGGCCACTCCCGGCTCATCGTAGTTAACCGTGACAACCCGCAGCATGGCAAAAAAGCGCTCGCCTTCCTTGGGTGAACGGATCTGGCCGTAAACTGTGTCGCCGGTTTTCAGATTGAACAGGCGGATCTGGCTGGGAGAAATGTAGATATCATCGGTCCCCGGCAGATAGGAATTCTGGGGGGAACGCAGAAATCCATAGCCGTCAGGCAGAATTTCCAATGAGCCGTAGGCATAAATTACACCGCCCTTTTCAATGTGCGTTGTGAGGAGCTGAAAAATAATTTCCTGCTTTTTCATGGGAATAAGCTCTTCTTTTTTCAGTCCCAGATCCTGAGCCATTTCCCGCAGTTCCGGCATGGTTGTTTTGGACAGATCGTTTATAAGGATCTTCGGAGCATCCGGGTCGTGCTGGGGAGCTTTTATATTTCCCCGGCCTGTACCCCGTTTTCCCCTCCGGCGGCCGCCGGATTTAGAGGGAGCCTCCAAACTTTCATTTTCAGCAGCCGCTTTTTCCGGCTGAGCTGCCATGTCCGGAGTAACATTTTCCGGGGGGGGCGAACTTCCTTCACTGTCGGCTGTATCTTTGTTTTTTTCTACTTTAACTTTCTTCTTGCGTACTTTAACCTTTGCATCCGGGGATTCATTATCCTCACGGTTTGCACTGCCGCCGTTCACGCTCCGGACCACCACTGTTTTCGGGCGGTCATTGCCGGGATCCGCGGTAGAATTCTCATCTTCCGGCCGCAAATCCAGTTCTTTCTGTTCGGGTAATAAATCCGACACGCTCAAAACCTTCCTATTGTTGAATATCCCGAAGACCAATAGACATTTATCCGGCTTCAGGCTTGTTTGTTATGATTTTCCGCATACCAGGGCAGGAGGGAACATAAAGTCCCTCCACCCAATATATTAAGCACCCGGAAAGCTGTCAAGATAACAGTTTTACGGGCCCGCACGGCTTATTTGTCCAGAATCTGTTCCAGCACCTTTGCCAGAGCAGCATCCACAGCAGCACAGCGCACATCTTCACGGCCGCCTTCAAAAGAAAACTTCCGGGCTTCCGGCACCCCCGAAGGTCCGCACCAGCCTATCCAAACTGTTCCTACCGGAACAAGAGGCGAACCGCCTCCCGGCCCCGCAAGACCTGTAACCGACACCGTCCAGTCGGCGCCGCTGCGGCAGCGCAGCCCCCAGGCCATGGCCCGGGCAACAGCTCCCGAAACAGCACCTTCCTTCTGAATAAGGCTGTTTTCCACATCCAGAAGGGCCGTTTTGGCCTCGTTGGAGTAAGAAACAACCCCCCCCCAGAACACCCGGGAACTCCCGGGAATATCGGTAACAGCTTTGCCTACCGCGCCGCCGGTACAGGACTCAGCCGCAGCCAGCATCTGCTTGCGCCGGGCAAGCTCCTCCACCAGCCGCCCGGCAGTGTTATTCAACACGCGCCACCGTTTTTTTCAAGCGGTCAAGCGGCATGGCAAAAATATCAATGCCGGAAACGTCTGCCAGCATTTCACAGCGCCCAAGAATACCGGCACCTTCAGCCATAACCAGATTGGGAGAGTGCACATTTCCTTCAATATGCCCGCCGGAGAGCAGCTCCAGACGCTGAGAGGCATAAACATCGCCGCGGATTTTGCCGCCCACTACCAGCACTCCAACCCGGACATCGGCAATAATTTCCGCTCCGCTCTCCACCACCAGAAAACCGCCGGACTCTATGGTTCCTTCAAACCGTCCGTTAATTTTCAGCGATTCGTCAAACTTCAAGGTTCCTGAAAATACGGTTTCACCGCCAAGAATGGTTTTAACCTTATACGTGGTACTGTCGGTCTTTTTAGGCATACGCTACTTCATTTTCATCTTAATTATTCCGCCGGAAACAAGCCGGCAGTTCAGTATTATCTAATCCTCATGCAAGTCCCGGAAATGTTCCCGGAAACGGTCTTCAAGCTCATTAAGGGACAGTTCCGCCATCCGCACATTTCCCTCGGTTTCCTGAAGGGAACTCACCTCGTCTTTCAGGCCGCCAAGGGTTGCCAGCGTTTCCTCAGATTCATTGAGAACCTGCTTGCGGAATTCCTCTACCGCTTCAGGGTCTGTAACATCCAGCAGCCTTGCCTGCTTGAGCAGTCCCTGAACCGGTTCTTCGATATGATCCGTAAAATAAATAAGCGATTTATTCAAAGAATCAACCAGAGCCAGTCTTTTTTCCCGCAGGACAACCTGCTTGGAAAGCTCATGATTCCGAAGAACAGCACGGATACGGGCCAGAACTTCCGAAAAGTTGAACGGCTTTATAATATAGTCGTCAATACCCAGCTCAAAACCTTCAATTTTGTCCCTTACAGCATCCATGGCGGAAAACATAATAATGGGAATGCTTCTGTATTCCGCATATTTCTCATCGCGTTTGAGCATTTTGGTCAGCTCCCAGCCGGTCAGGCGGGGCATTATGTTATCAAGAATAATCAGATCAGGCAGGTGCTGCTGAATCATGGCCAGGCCCTCTTCGCCGTCAGAAGCCATCAGCACCTCAAAGCCGAGACGGGAGAGCATGACATCAAAGAAATCCAGATTGATTTGTTCATCATCTATGATGAGGATCTTTTTCTTATCCATAAGCTCTTATCATTTTCCCCTGTTTTATGTTGCGCGTCAACGAAAACAGCACAATACAGGGGAAGTATTTCAGCTCCGGAGATTCCAGGCCATCTTTTTCAGTTCCTTGCCCGGACGAAACACTGTAACCCCGTGGGTTTTAACAGGAACAACTTCTCCTGTTTTGGGATTGCGGGCTTTTTCCCGCCCCTTGCGGGTACGGATTTCAAAAGTACCAAATCCGCGCAGCTCAACCACCCGGTCCGCCTGAAGCGCTTTTTTTACTTCCTCAAAAAAGGAATCGATAACTCCGTGAATGTCCTTTCGGTTTATCCCGGATTGTTCATAGATATGTTCTATGATCTCAGCCTTGGTCATTTTCAACTGATCGCCGCTGACAGACATCGGATTCCCCCTTGTAATGGAATAATTACGGATCAGGCCAGGGAAGAGAGCCGCTTGTGAAGCCTTGATTTCTTTCTGGCAGCTGTATTTTTATGGTAGAGGCCTTTTCCCTGCGCTGTGTCAATTAATTTGACAACCTTAGCAAAACCGGCTTCAGCGGTATCTTTATTACCGGCAACAACAGCAGCTTCAAAAGCCTTGATACTGGTCCGTACTTCACTTCGTATGGAACGGTTGTGACTGCGACGTTTCAGACTCTGTCTGTGCCTTTTGGCAGCATCTCTCGAATTAGGCAATGGTTAGTCCTTCCCTCTTACTGGCTCAACGGCTATTCAAGCCGAGCCCCAAAGTTAAATAATTTTTCCCCATAATCCTTTTCAAGTCAAGGTTTAAAGGAAAACTAACAAGTGTTTTCAGCTCCGAATTTTAATTAAAATCCCGGGGACGGCGCTCTTCGCGCTTGCATTTTTCACAATAGGCAAAATGCTTCATGCGTCCACTGGCGAAAACAGATCTCATTTTAATTTCACCGCCGCAGGGGCAGATAAATTTGTGGGTACCGGAAATGGTACGGGCGTTTTTACTCACACCAGCCATGGGTTTTTCTCCTCAGAACGCTGCCAGGCAGATTCCGGCACGTCTCTAACTGTTTAGCGGACCGATAATAACAAACGCCCGCGCGCATGTCAACAGGCGGGCGGCCTTCCGCACGCTTCCGCACGGTACTTCCGCGGGTCTGCGGCGGAGTATCAGCGCCGCTGCGGCCTTTTTTCCGAAAGGCCGGGTTCAAAAGAAAGGGCATCCGTTTTTCCCGCCTGTTCCGGCTCTTCCGCATGAGAAGCTTCTTCAGGCCGGACAAACCATCCGGTATCTTCCCTTTTTTCCAGCCGGGAAGCCGGAATATCCACGCGCATTCCATCCATGTCGGTCAGCTGCACAGTACTTTTAAAAATATTCACTTCCGTTACTTTATATTTTACGCCTTCATAAGTAACACGGCCGCCCTCCCTGGGCAGTTTTTTGCGTTCCCGGGAATAATGACCGTGCTCATACGCCAGGCAGCAGAGAAGCCGTCCGCAGGGGCCTGAAATTTTCTGGGAATTAAGCGACAGGTTCTGATCCTTGGCCATTTTAATGGAAACCGGTTCCAGTTTCTCTGTAATGCTGTGGCAGCAGTACTGGCGGCCGCACACGGCGGCTCCTCCCAATGTACGGGATTCATCGCGCACACCGATCTGCCTGAGTTCAATTCTCATGCGGAAGTGAGCCACCAGCTCCTTCACCAGTTCGCGGAAGTCCACCCGGTTTTCCGCGGTAAAGAAAAACATTACCTTCTGTTCATCAAAAATGTAGTGAGCCGAAACAAGTTTCATGGTTAAACCCAGTTTGGCAATTTTCCGGCGGCAGATATGAAAGGCTTCCTCTTCCCTTTTTTCCAATTCGGCGCGGCGGGCCATATCTTCATTATCAGTTTTTCTGTGAACCAGCCGCACTTCTTCGGGCTCTATCAGCTGCCTGTCTTCCAGCGGACCAAGCAGCCTGGCCAAGTCCCGGCCGTAGCGGGTTGATATAACAACAAGATCGCCGTTGGAGAGCTCCATGCCTTCCGGCGGTGAGCAGTACTCAAAGTCGTTGGTGGGAACAACACGGGCTTTCCAGAGAACACCGGGGATTTCCTGAAACTCGGCCTCCTTCACCTCACGTGAGTTTTTATATTTATCTTTATGCATGACATTTTCCTTCAACCGGTCAGATCCACAAGCATGCCTTCAATTTCTTCAATACGTCTGAGAATATCAAGCTGTTCCGCCTGATTTCTCAGCACATGCGCCGCCAGACTTTCCAGTTTTTTATCAATAACACGTATAACAACATATTTCTTCTGCTGAAGTGTCCGCGGATTCCGGATACCCAGGCTCTCATCCACTTCCGTGGCATGAATGAGTATATACTTCAGAAAACGCCTGACCGCTTTCTTGTATTCATCCAGAGGCCCCAGAACAGGATCGCGGCGGAGCCGTTCACCGGCCTCATGAACATTGTCCAGAAGTTCTTCCAGAGTTTCGCTGCCGCTCAGCCCGGGAAAAGAAGCACCGATACGGCCCGGTTCCAGCGCCGGCTGTTCCAGCGAAACTTTATCAAGAGTCCGTTTAAATGAAAGTGAAGAAGTTTTGCCGGTGCGTTTTTTTTCGTCTTCCCGCTTCTTTTTAAGCCGGGTATCGAGAGTGCTGCCAATCTGGCTGAGCCGTTCGATATCCATTTCCTAAAAACCCGGAGAGGTCTTCCCCCAGTCCACGGAAAAAACTCCGTCATCGCCTGCAGGTGCCGATGCCAGAACCCGTTCATCACGGGAAACCGTACAGTAACCGTTAAGAAGAACACCCTCTTCCACAACCAGCAGAGGAGAACTGATATTTCCAATCACCACACAGGTAGAAAGCAGAACTATTTTGGAGGAAGCCTTGATATCTCCCAGAACAACACCGCCGACAACCACAGTGTCCGCGGCAATAAGACATTTGGCCCGGCCGTTCCGTCCTATAAGCACACGTCCGGAAGCATTGATGCTGCCTTCAAAATCTCCGTCTATGCGCAGAAGACCGGCTATTTCCACATCTCCGCGGAAACGGGTTCCTTCTCCAATAATGGAATTAACCAGGGCATGAGTTTTCACCAGTTCGTCCATGAGCCCTTCTTATTTATATCTGTTAACTGCCGTAGTGAGATTCTGAAACGAACCGTCAGGACCGGCCATATTCAGAAATTTAATGGGATCAACCAATTGAGTTCCAATCATAACCTCATAATGCAGATGCGGGCCGGTGGACATACCCGTGTTACCCATGGTTCCTATAACTTCACCCTGGGAAACCGTCTGCCCTACTTCAACAAGCTGCCTCTGCAGATGAGCGTAGCGGGTTTTAAAACCGTAGTTGTGCTGAATATCAATGTAGTAACCGAAACCGCGCTTATCAAATTCCTTTTTGACCACTTTCCCGTTGGCTGTAGCCATAATGGGAACACCGTAGCCGAAAGCCAGATCCACCCCCCTGTGCAGGTACCAGTACTTCTTGAAAGGATGAATGGACGGCCCGAATACCTGGGTAACATAGCCCCGTACGCCCTGAAGGGGCCATATGGTGGGAATGTCGGAAAGCAGATTTTTCTGACTGGAAAGCACCATGCCTATATCTTCCAGAGTAGAAACCGAACTTTCCAGAGAAGCCCGCAGCGCCTGCAGGTCGGCCACTTCGGTCAGGGCCTTGCCGTCCGCCTGTTCCACCGCGAACAGCGACGCAAGATCTCCCCCGCCGCCGGTTGCCGGATCGGCGGAAGCCTGCTGCAGCCCCAGAGTGTCCATGGTATTGGCCAGATTGGCCCGGAAAGCACCGGCTGAAGAAATAAGCTGTCCCACTTCTTCGCGTATATCATCCAGACTGGCCTCGGTTTCCTCCAGATCACGGGAACGGGAAGCCAGCAGAACCCCCTTCCCGGACAGATCCAGCGAAAACCAGAAAAAACCGGCCAGCAATCCCACAAAAAGGAACCCCAGCACGATCAGGGAAAAAAGAGATACTTGAATGTGTACCGTTTTCTTCTCCGAATGGGGAACAAACATAACGGTAAACTTCTGCCGCCCGAACTGCTGGAGAAAGCTCAGGAAGCCTCCGGACTTTCGGGAGGATCGTCTATGTCTCATATAAGGCACCAGGTCTCCTCGTATTCTAACCGCAGAAACGGCCTGTATATTCTAACGCACCATGCCCATGGAGGCAAGATCCGAAAAACTCATGAATATTCTCTGTTGACAAGTGACAATTTCACGGTTACAACTACTATGTGTTGTAACTCATCAGCAGCAAGTTAATCTGCTGATGTGTCGAAGCCAACTCAAATATTCCCCGGGAAAGCAGGTTACTCATGCGGTATTTTGACACCCACGCTCATATCGGCCTCATTCATGAAGATCCTATCGAGCAATTGATAGTCACCCAGGAAGCCAAGCAGGCAAATGTACTTAACATAATGAGTGTTACAAACAACCTGCAGGACTTTTTTGAGGTATACCAGAACCTCTCCACTGCTTCCAACGTTGTTTTCAGTATCGGCGTATCTCCCTCGGAAGTACAGTATCCGGGGCCTGACTGGCAGCAGAAAATTGATGAAGGGGTAAAGAAAGACCGTGTAATGGCCATTGGCGAGATCGGTCTGGATTATTTCCGCAAATTCGGAGACAAGAGTTCTCAGGTGGAGCTGTTCATTGCCCAGCTGGAACTTGCCGAAAGCTACAATCTGCCGGTTCTTATACACAACCGCAAAGCCGGACACGATATTATGGAAATTCTCAAGTCCAAACTTCCATCGGCAGGCGGAGTGCTTCACTGCTACTCGGAAGACTGGGAATTCGCGGAAAAGATACTTGAAACACACGACAATCTGTACTTTTCCTTTGCCGGTAATGTTACCTACCGTAATGCCCGGAATCTTCATGAAACGGTGGTAAATCTTCCTCTGGACCGGATTGTTATTGAAAGTGAAAGCCCTTTTATGGTTCCGGCTGATTTCCGCGGAAAACGCAACAAACCGGTATATATGCCTTCTACGGCCTCTTTTATTGCGGAAATACGCGAACAGGACGAAGAGGAAGTAGCCGAAGCTCTCTGGAGAAACGCCTGCAAGCTGTTCCGCATTGCCCCTGACGGAGAATAATTCCGTTCTCAGGCGGCAGAGTCAGCAAACGGCATGAAGAGCCTTTACCATCCGGTAAACCTGGATTTTCTGGAAATACCGGGCAACATCTTTGCCGCTCCCATGGCCGGATACACGGACGCGGCAGCCCGGCAGCTTTACCTGGAAGGCGGCGCGTCTGCGGCGTTTACCGAAATGGTATCAGCCGAAGCGCTGGTCAGAGGCAGCATCCGTACCCGGCGTATGACAGACCGGGCGGCAGGAGAAAGCATTCTGGCTGTTCAGCTGTTCGGTTCCGATCCGGAAGTACTGGGCCGGGCGGCAGCGCAGCTGAAAAAAACAGGCGCCGATCTAGTGGATCTGAACGCCGCCTGCCCTGTTCCCAAAGTAACAAAAAAAGGCGCCGGAGCGGCACTGGCCGGCGACACCGGCCGCCTTTTTGAAGCCGTGGAGGCAATGAAAGAATGCGGACTGCCGGTTACCGTGAAAATCCGCGCCGGATGGGACAATGAAAAACTGAACTACATTCAGGCCTCGCAGGCGGCCGTCCGGGCCGGAGCTGCCGCTGTCAGTTTTCATCCGCGCACCCGTTCCCAGGGATACAGCGGCAAAGCTGACTGGGACAGAATAAAGGAACTGACAGCTCTTATTCCGGTACCGGTTATCGGTTCGGGTGACCTGTACAGAGCCGAAGATGCCCGTGATATGCTTTTATTTACCGGATGCGCGGCTGTTATGTTTGCCCGGGGCGCTGTGGGGAAACCGGATATATTCATGCAGACCGTTAATCTGCTGGAGAAGGGAATTATTCCGTCAGAAACCGAAAAAGAAGAGCAGCTGAAAAGAGCTCTCCGCCATCTGGAACTGGCGGAAAGCCTCTTTGGAGAACGGAGGGCCTTTCTGGATACCAAAAAGCATCTGGCCCGCTACATCAGCGGCTGGGAAACAGCCACAGTTCTGCGGCGGGATGTAATGAGAAGCCCGGATATGCAGTCGCTTAAAGAACTGCTGCAAAAGAACGCTTCCCTCTGAAAAGGCCTCAGCTGCCCCCAAGACCGTTCTCTACATAGCGGAGAGCCAGAGATGTAAAATTGTTTTCTTCTATTTTAACAATGCCGAACTCCCTCTCGGCACTTTCCGGGGAATCGGAGGCGTGAACGGCATTCACCATGACATCGCTTCCGAAATCGCGGCGGACAGTGCCGCCCGGAGCCTCACGGGGGTCTGTGGGGCCCAGAACATCGCGGATTTTCTGTATGGCGTTTTCACCTTCATACACCAGTATCATTGATTTAACGGTACCGGGCGATTCCCATTCTTCATGAGGCACTTCCTCCGGGCGGCGGCCGGACATAAAGGCCACCAGGCTGCCGAATTCATAATGGGCAAAACCATATCCGAAACTTTCAAGCAGCCCCTGACGGGTTTTCTCATCCAGCTTAATGCTGAATTTCTTTTCCAGCATTTCAGCGGCTTTTTTGGTTACTGACGGCGCCAGTTTTTTCTCAAGCGCCTCTTTTACCTGTCCGTAAAACTCCAGAGCGTCCGCTGTAGACATGCGGAAGATCTTTGTTCCCACAACACGAAGACCGGTACGGCTCAGCATGTCAATAATGGAACCCGGGCGGGTGGACCGCTCCCTCCAGTTATCGGGCTTCAGAATAACCAGGGTCCGCTGTATCCGTTCCGGATGCGGATATTCAACATTGCAGATAATATTACTCTGTTTTTGGGTAAACCCGGCAAAAATTTTCAGATTATCACGGGCTTCCTGCACGGAATGAGGCGTCAGGACAGCAGGCTCAAAATAGGTAACGTTGTTATCGGCATCGGTAAGCAGGTCGGCATAGGTATCCCGAATAGTTTCACCTTTCAGCGATTCAATGCTGCGGTTCTCGGGGTAGAGGGCGCCGACGTGGTCCATCAGCTGGGAAACAGCATTGTCACCGCGGAAAAGGAATATGGCTATACGGTGCGCCCTTCCTTCGCTGGGAGACATATTTTCAAGAACATACTTACTCAGCAGTTGCCCGCTCTCCGGTTTTTCCGGATTTGAATGTTTTAAAAGAGACGCGGCATAGGCTTCAACTGTTTTCTGATCCGGCGTCAGCAGCTGTGCGGCAATAAGTTCCAGATCAACCCGGGAAAGAAGCCGGGAAAGGATTCCTCCGGTACGCGATTTAGCCAGAGTATACGGCGTGGTTATAACATAGGAGAGTTCTTCAGACATGATGTGTTTCCTTTTCTTTTTTCTATCAGATTTTCTATCAGAAGAGAATACTGAAAGCAATACAGCCGATCAATATTATTTTTATAACTTAATGCCGGGGAAACCCTGCTGACGCCGGACTTCATAGAGCAGAATGCCCGCTGCTGTGGCCACATTCAGGGAATCCAGCCGGCCGCCTGTCGGAATGCTCACCAGACCGTCGCATTTTTCCCTGACCAGGCGGTGAAGGCCTTCCCCTTCCCGGCCCATTACGACAACTGTTTTTCCCTTCAGATTCACCTTTGTCAGAGCTTCACCGGCCATATCGGCGCCCCATATCCAGTATCCTCCGGCCTTGAGTTCTTCCAGAGCACGGGCAATATTGGCAACTTCAACAATGGGAACCCATTCCACGGCACCCGAAGAAGAGCGGCTCAGGGAATCGGCATCTTTTCCGACAGAACGCCGCCTGGGTATAACAACGGCATCGGCTCCGAACTGATCCGAGGAGCGCAGCACTGTCCCCAGATTCTGAGGGTCGGTAATACCGTCCAGAACAAGGAGCAGAGAATTATCCCCGGCCCGGCCGCAGATATCCTCCAGAAGTAAGGGCGCATTGTTTCTGTTTGCCTCCCGGACTTCCAGAGCGAATCCCCTGTGCGCGCCTCCGGGTACAAGACGGTCCAGATCTTCGCCGCTTACTGTCCGTACGGCAACCTTTTTCTCCTGAGCCAGTTTCTTCAGCTGGGCGGTCCGGCTGTTCTGCCGTGCAACAAGAAGTATGCCTCTGCCGCGTTTCAACGCTTCAGAAACTCCGTTAAAGCCTGTCAGATAAGTCTGCATAAATGCCAGCATAGCCGGGAAAGGACATAAAAATCATCCCCAAAAAGCTCCCCTGAGACAAAATTGCGCGGATAATGTAGAGTCAGTTCCCGGGAGAAAGAAATGAAAGCTGTCATTCAACGGGTAAGCGGGGCCTCCATTGTTATAAACGGAGGGAAACCGCTGTCTACCGGAAAGGGGCTGGTTGTACTGCTGGGAGTGGCCCGGGGCGATACCGCCGAAGAAAGTGAACGGCTGGCCAGAAAAATTGCCGCCATGAGAATATTTACCGACAGTGAAGGGCGCATGAACCGCTCTGTCACGGACATTGAAGGCGATTTGCTGATTGTCAGTCAATTTACCCTGACAGCCGACACGCGCAAAGGCAACAGGCCCTCGTTCAACGCGGCGGCTCCCCCGGAAGAAGCTGTGCCCCTCTACAATCACTTTGTTAAGAGCATAAAACAACTGGCACCCGCGGAAGTTCAAACCGGAGAATTCGGCGCCCACATGCAGATAACGCTGACAAATGACGGTCCGGTAACCATTCTGCTGGACACCCGCGCAAAGGAATAAGATTACTTCTCCGCTTTTTGTATTATCAGAACGTTTTCAGAATTTTTTTCTGATTTTCCTGTGCTGTTCAGGGCAGTAACCACAAGCCGGAGGGTTTCTCCCCCTGCCGCATTCACTTCCAGCCCGCCGCGCTTTCCCAGTCCGGGAGCAATAACATGAATCCCCGGAGTTACCAGTAATACAGTACTTTCACCTGCCGGCAGGCGTCCCGGACGCCGCAAAGCCGGAGCAGCACTCAAATCCAGATACTTTCCGGCGCCGTCCACTCTCGGAAAAGCATTCCTGTCCGAAGTGTTGCTGATTTCCAGCCGGGCCGGTTCCGGCCACAGCGAAGCCTGCAGCCGAAGATGTCTGCGCCAGGGGCTCACCGCCACAGTAAAGAACGCACTCCGGTATCCGGAAGAGGAAAACGCAAACCGGTAACGGCC
>PDRU01000020.1 GCA_002748225.1 Spirochaetales bacterium
TGATGACTTTTCTGACAGGGTTTATGGTTGCAGGAATTGGATTGTTGACTTTTATCCGCCGGCTTTCCGGCGCGGAAACCGATCATGCCCATATTCTGCCGAATCTGCGTATTCTCAAGAAGCAGCAGATCAATATTATTGTTGATTCCAGCGCCTCCGACAGCTGTGAATACCTGCTTATAGAATCGGAAAATGACGATGTTCAGACTCTGCTTCAGGCTGCCGGCGCGGAAGGAATTAATATCTGTTCTCCGGGATGTGAAGCTCATAAACGGGTTCCCGCCAAAGTTATTGAACGTCAGAGCCGCAATCTGCTGAAGCTGGCTGTATCTACCGGAGCTGTGGACGGGGTTCTCAGCCGCAGAAACAGTCCCGGCCAATGGGAAAAGCCGGGGAATCCCCGTATTGCCTGGCAGCCCGGCCTGAGCAGTCTTCAGGAAGTTAATCTTTTTCTGCGGGAAACAGTCAGTCATTTCAGAAACCGCGGCGATATTCAGATACCCGAGGAGAAACTTTCCTGGAAAAAACTTCTGCCTCTGGGCATTATCGGGGGTATTGTACCCTGCCCGGATGCTCTGGGAATACTTATGGTTTCCATTTACATAGGGCAGGTTGTACTGGGGCTGGCCGTTGTGCTTGTTTTCAGCGGAGGGCTGGCCCTGGCCCTGATGCTTATAGGAGCGGCCATTGTGCTTTCCGGCAATATGCTTTCCAAAACCCGGAAATGGCAGCTTGTGTCGGACTATGTTCCGTATCTGTCGGCACTGTTTCTTATAGTGCTGGGTATTTACGTTGTTATACAAAACTGGATTTTTTAGGAGGACTTGTCATGAATAAAATTGCCATCAGCGGTAAGGGAGGCGTAGGAAAAACCACCCTGTGCGCCCTTGTTGTTCATGCTTTGGCCGAGAGCGGACAAAAGGTTTATGCCATTGATGCCGACCCCAACCCCACGCTGGCTGAGGCCCTGGGCTTTCCGCCGGAAGTGGTTTCAGAAATTACACCCATTATTGAAATGGAAAAACTCATTGAGGAGCGCACCGGATCCAGGGCCGGCGAATACGGCAGCTACTTCAAGCTGAATCCCAGAGTAAAAGACATTCCCGACGAATATTCGGTTCAGAAAGACAACATCAGCTACCTGATGATGGGAATGATGCGGGGGGCCGGAAAAGGCTGTGCCTGTGCCCAGAACAGCATGCTCAAAGCTCTTGTTACTCATCTTCTGGTTAAGGAAAAGGAAACAGTGGTACTGGACATGGTGGCCGGAACCGAGCACATGGGCCGGGGAACGGCCGAGTCTGTTGACGCCATGATAATTGTGGTGGAGCCTGCTCTGCGCAGTATTAAAGCGGCAAAGGAATTCAGCCGCATGGCCGCGGATTTGGGAATAAAAAATATCTATGTGGCAGGGAACAAGGTGACAGGGCCGGAAGACGAAGAATACATCCGCAGTAAAATGCCCGGTTTCAGCGTTGCCGGTTTTCTGCCCTACACAGCCCAGGTTATTCAGGCTGAACGCGATGGTTCGGTTCTGTATGAACAATCAGTTGAAATGAAGAATGCCGTTCACGGCATTCTCCAGAATATATCCATTTTGGCATAAATTCAGCAAGGAGGATTTTAATGAAAAAGTTTTTTTATTTATGTCTCATAGCGGTTATTGCGCTGCTGCCTCTGGTATCGTGCGGTAACTCATCAAAACCTGAATCCGGTTCCGCGGAGGCCCGCGGCCCTCAGACAGCTGAAAAACTGACCATTGGTATTTACAACGATGCCGGTAACGTCAGTATCTGGGGCGGAGGAGCCTTCAGTCCATGGGTTCTGGATTCCGTCTGTGAGCGCCTGACCGGCCCCAGTCCCTACGGTAAAAACCCCGCAATGGTTCTGGCCGAGTACGTTAAGCCGGTGAATGACGACTACACCGTGTGGGAAATTAAACTCAAGCCGGGCATTAAATGGCACGACGGTACGCCGCTCACATCGGAAGATGTGAAATTTACAATCGACTACAACCGTGAAGGTCCGTCGAACAACCGGTATTCCCATCATACTTCCGCTGTTCCCCGGCTGCCCGGTGAAGGTATTACCATCATTGATGATCTAACTCTGCAGGTTACCGGAGCGTTCCCCATGCCCTACTTCGACAGGGAACCCTGTGCCGAGCTGCCCATTATTCAGAAAGCCCAGTGGGAAAACATTGAAGATCCCCGTCAGTTTTCCGGCCGTTCCATTGGTACCGGTCCCTACAAACTGGTTGACTACAAAGTGGGCGAGTATTACACCCTGGAAGCCAATGAAGATTACCACATGGGCAAACCCCTGGTGGACAATCTTTCGCTTGTTGTTATTAAAGATCCTTCCACAATGTTTACCGCCCTGAAAAGCGGTGAAATTGACGGTGCCGCCAGAACCCTTCCCGTGGAGCTTCTGGAAGAATGGAAGAGCGACAAGAATATGGGTATTGTAAAAACTCCCTACATGTGGGGTGCCACAATTACACTGAATAACAAAAAACTTCCCTTTGGCGATTTGAAATCCCGCCGGGCTTTTAGTCTGGCCATTAACCGGGACGAACTGCTGGAAGTTGTGGCCCTGGGGCAGGGAATCAGCGGTACCAAAGGTTATCCTCATCCGGAATCCTTCCATGCTTCTCCTACGGCGGCCCAGCCCTATAACCCGGAAGAAAGCGCCGCCCTCTTTGACGAACTGGGCTATAAGGATGTTGACGGAGACGGTTTCCGCGAAACACCGGAAGGTGAGCCTCTGGACTGGAAGATTATGGTGGAATCCAGTCAGCCGCTGTATGTCCGTGCCGGAGAAATTGTTGCCAAACAGCTTGAAGCGGTCAACATCCGCGCTCATGTGGAGCCGGTGGAAAAAGCCGCGTTCTTTGAAATTGTCTACCGCAAAGGCAACTACAACATGTCTATCGGAGAGTTTGTGCCTCACGGACTGGCCGATGACGACATGATGATAGTGCTTCAGTACGGCGAAAAGAAAACCGACATGATGCCGTATCCGGAACGGGATAAAGCCATTGCGGCATGGAAAGCCGCCAATACACCTCAGAGCCGGCTGGAGGCTTCCTGGGCACTGCAGGAAAAAATCAATCAGTATCCCAAGAGAGTTATGCTGTGGTATCCCTATGGATTCTTTGCCTACAACAAGAATTCCTACGACAACTACTCCATTGTTAAAGGGTACAATATCTTCAACAAGTATTCGTTTATTCCCAACGAAGCGCGTGAAGGTTTTGTCATGGACGACTATCCTCAAACCGGATTCTAGACTGTAACTGAAT
>PDRU01000138.1 GCA_002748225.1 Spirochaetales bacterium
AGACGGAGACGGTTCCAGATCCCCCGGAAAAAGACTCATCAGATTTGTCCGTTCCAGACATTTTACCCGGGAATGACTGCGCAGCTTCCAGGCAAGCTGATTGTAGCCCACATCAACCGCGTAAACCAGCTGTGCTCCCCGCGAAAGAAGGCAGTGGGTAAAACCTCCGGTAGAAGCACCGGCATCCAGACATACCTGTCCTTGCGCATCTATTCCAAACGCGTCCAGCGCGGCTTCCAGCTTATACCCGCCCCGGCTGACATAACCGGACTTTTCCCGGGTTATCTGCGCGCCGGCCGCTACTTTTTGTTTTGGATTGATTATCCGCTCACCGTTTACCCGGACCTGTCCGCAGAGAACATCCGCGAAGAGTTTTTCAGAATCTTCTTCAGGGTAATAAAGGGCCAGAAGCCGGCTCAAGGGAAGCTGTTTAGAGGCTCTGTTCTTTTTGCCCGCTCCCATCAGTTCACACTCTCAAGGGCCGCAGCCCGCTGCTTCAGAGTGAAAACGCTTGTCAGGTGTTCTCCGTTAACAGCGCAAAGCCGGCAGCCTGCCGGACAAGGCGCTGAGAACAGAGTGTTTACCTAACGGGCGTATTCCACCACCCGGGTTTCCCGGATAATTGTTACCCTTATGCGTCCGGGGAACTTCAGCTGATCTTCAATATCCCTGGCAATGTCTTTGGCGAGCTCCCGGGCCTGCATATCGTTTACCTTGTCGTGGTTTACCATAATGCGCAGCTCACGTCCGGCCTGAATGGCAAAAACTTTTTCCACTCCCTCAAACTTCAGAGCAATTTTTTCCAGGTTCTCCAGACGTTTGATATAATTATCAAGAGTTTCCCTGCGGGCACCGGGCCGGGCCGCGGAAATGGCATCGGAAAGCTGTACAATAACACCTTCCGGCGAAATAATTTCTTCGTCGTCATGGTGAGCTGCAATGGCATTAACCACCCGGGGATCTTCTCCCATACGCCGGGCCAGCTCGGCGCCTACCTCCGCGTGACCGGCGTCGCCGTCGCTCTCCATGCCCTTGCCTATATCGTGCAGCAGAGCACCGCGCTTGGCAATTTCAACATCCGCGCCCACTTCCCGGGCAATGGTTGCGGCAATAATGGCCACTTCCTTGGAATGAGCCAGAACGTTCTGCCCGTAACTGGTACGGAAATAAAGACGTCCAAGCGCGCGCACGCCCTCAGGCCTCATGTTGTGTATTCCAAGATCAAACAGTACACGTTCGCCCTCTTCCTGAATAATGCGGCTTATTTCCTCGGCTACTTTCTGAACCACTTCTTCAATCCGGGCCGGATGAATGCGGCCGTCCTGAATAAGGCGTTCCAATGCCGTTTTGGCAATGGTTTTCCGAATAGGGTCAAAACAGGAAATAACAACAGCTTCCGGTGTATCATCAATAATAATGTCCACCCCGGTCAGCGTTTCCAGAGTTCGGATATTCCGTCCCTCCCGGCCGATAATCCGTCCCTTCATCTCATCACTGGGCAGACTGACCGATGTAACAGTCATTTCAGAAGTAACATCTGTGGCCAGTCTTTGAATGGTTGTAATAAGTATGTCCCGGGCACGTTTTTCCGCAGTGGCCTGGGCCTCCTGTTCAATTTTGTTAATAAGGGCCTGGGCATCGTGCCGTGCCTCGTTTTCCAGTCCCTGCATTAACACCTTTTTTGCTTCCTCGGCTGTATAACCTGAAATTCTTTCCAGTTCATGCTTCCAACGCTGTTCTTCTTCGGAGAGCTTTTTTTCCCTGATATCCAGCTCTTCAATTCTGCGGTTTATTTTGGACTGCCGCCTGTCGAGGTCAGAGGTTTTTCTATCAAGATTATCCTCTTTTTGCTGGATTCTTTTCTCGTATCGCTGAATCTCCGAGCGCTGTTCGCGCTGTTCACGTTCTAATTGCCGCCGATCCTCCAGAATTTTATCCTGGGCCTCCAGAAGAATTTCCTTCTTTGTATTTTCGGCTTCAGCAGCTGCGGATTCTTTGAGTCTGAGTGCTTGTTGTTCAGAAGAATTGAGTTGATTTTTGGCGTAAATGAACCGGATAAGCCACCCGATTATCACACCGCCGAGGGGAAGGATGATTAATAAAACAATGTTCAGCATGGTTCCCCCTGTATAATGCTATGTATAACATGATTATACTGCCGCCCGGGGTAAGGTCAAGGGGGGACAATCTTATTATTGGGAATCAAAGGATTTATGCAGTTGTGGCCATTTGCTGCAAAAGACTTGCGGGGTCGGCAGGAACATCCTTGAATCCAAGAAAAACGCAGGCTTCAGTACCCAGATACAGCGCCGGAATAAACATGCCGGAACGGACAAACATAAACTCGCTGTAGCGAATTTTTTCAGCATAAAGGGACTGCGCCAGAGAAGGCACAAACACAACCTGCCGTTTGGCAAACCACTCATCCCAGACCGCCTCATTTCTTGTAACAGACAAGTGAGAAGCACTCTCATCATCCAGGCCGACCGCGTAATCTGTTTCCAGACCTTTGCGGGATCCCACCATGAGAACCGCGCACACCGCATTGTATTCACGGGAAAGACTCATCAGTGATTTATAAACACCGGTGGGGCCTCTTTTGAATCCCCTGAGATACCGGTCGTAATCAAGCCCTTCAGAAGTCCATGAAATAACGGGAATTTCATCATCAAACAAAATACCCTCAGCCCCGGAATCCATCCCGGGAAGAATACCTGTTGTATGAATATGAATAAGAGTTTCTATTGATTCGTCGTCTTCTTCTGCAGGCTGCACTGCTTTATCGCCCGCGTGAATATCCAGGCGGCTCAGAATGGATTCAACGCTGATAAATTCAGGTTCTGCGGCTGTTTCCGGAGAAGAATCAGCTGAAGAGTGCTCTTCTGAGGGAAGTTCTTCTTCCAGTTCATCAAGCTCTTCCAGTTCGTCGAGTTCCTCCAGCTCTTCCAGTTCTTCCAGTTCATTGAGCTCTTCAGCCTGCTCTATTCCCTCAAGTTCATTTATATCCTGAACCTCAGCCATATTCTGCGTATCCTCATCAAACATATACAACCTATCCTGGGTAACCTTATCAATTTCAACCAGTTCTCTGGATTCATCAGAGAGGACAAGGGGGAGTACTTCAAGAACTTCATCCGAGCTTCCAGGCTCGTCAGGAAGACCTGATTTTATAACATCATTACTCAGAACAGTATTTTCTGTAATTGTATCACGATTTCCGGTTTTGACCAGTTCTGATTCATCACTCATCACTCACGCCAAAATCAGTATCTTCCTGAGCTTCAACTGTTATTTCCAGCTCCGCATCAGAAAGTTCTTCCAGCTCTTCATGCTCTTCCAGCTCTTCATGCTCTTCCAGGACGACCGGCTCCTCAATGACCTCCGGTTCTTCCAGTTCCCCATGCTCTTCCAGGACACCCGGCTCCTCAATGACCTCCGGCTCTTCCAGTTCCTCATGTTCTTCCAGGATGCCCGGCTCCTCAATGACCTCCGGCTCTTCCAGTTCCTCATGCTCTTCCAGGACGACCGGCTCCTCAATGACCTCCGGTTCTTCCAGCTCTTCATGCTCTTCCAGAGCGCCCGGCGCCTCAATAACCTCAGGCTCTTCCAGTTCCTCATGCTCTTCCAGGACGACCGGCTCTTCTACAGGTATGGGCTCCGCGTCGGAAAGTTCTTCCAGTTCCTCATGCTCTTCCAGAGCGACCGGCTCCTCAATAACCTCCGGTTCTTCCAGTTCCTCATGGTCATTGTTAGCAGCACCCGCCGTTTCCACCGGAACAGGTACAGGAGCAGAAACTTCCTGCGGTGCTGCAAAAACAGCTGCTTCACGCGGAACGGCCTGAGCTACCGCGCGGGTAATCATTTCCTCAAGCTGCTTCAGGTCAAACAAGGGCTGAACAGCAGCAGACCCTTCAGAAGCGGCTGATTCTTCTGCTCTCCCGGAAGCGGTTTTATCGGAAAGAATTTCTATAATTCTTGACCATCCTTCATCAATAATCTTATTCGC